>NZ_JBBKBP010000005.1:0-194014 GCF_037890165.1 Blautia sp. HCN-1074 | reverse complement strand
GAAGAGCTGCTTGCTCTTCCCATATAGTAGTAGTAAAATAATATGTCATGCCAGCGCAATATATTACCTAGAATATCGCTATAACAGGAAAGGGGCTGCATTGTGACAGCCCCTAGTTTACTTCATCACGTTGTCTACATTCTGAGTGAACTCGTTCCCTGGTTTATTTTAGCATCGGTCTGGATTTTGTTTCATAAAGATAAATTTTGCCACAGAGCGGTCGTATGTTTTAATGTGTCCAAACAGCCAGTCGATTACATTTTTCTGTACAAGTTCACTGAACCGATCTGTTGGTCCTTCATACTCCTGAAGGTATTCATACAGTTCCTGAATTGTCTTTTTAAACTCTTCATGTTTTTCATAATGTTTTTCACGCTCTGGATAACCGGCTTTTTCCTGAAGTGCTTCTTCTTCTTTAAAATGAAAGTCAGTATACTCGTTAAGATAATCCAGAAGTTTGATCGCCTTTACCTTGCTGTCGCCATTTTGACAGGCAATTACAAAGTTCTGAATACGGTCAATCAATTCTTTGTGCTGTGTATCGATTGTTTTATTTCCTGTTACTAAATTGTCATCAAAGGTAATGTTTAAATCGTAAGTCATAATTTGACCTCCATTTCTTTTATATGTTCTCTTAGACTCTTTTAATGTCTGGCAGTTTCGTACCTGCATTTTCTTCTTAGTCTTCTACAGGAACGAAAACATCTTTTCCTAATCCGCAGATTGGGCATGTCCAGTCATCTGGAATATCCTCAAATGCAGTTTCTGGATCGATACCAGCGTCTGGATCTCCTACTGCCGGATCATAAATATATCCACATGGTTCACATTCATATTTTATCATAGTCATTTTCCCTTTTCAATGTCGATTTATTTTTTTTACCAAGTTCATAGCAATTTTTTCTAACACTTTGTTTCTTGTATATCTGTATTTTACATGATAATTATTCTCTTGTCAATAATAGTAATTATTATTATTACACTTAGCATAAACTGATATTTGAATTGCAAATTTACATATTGTATATATCATGGGAATAGTTGAATAAAAAAATGAACTCTATTCATTAAAGACAGAGTTGCTGGAAATTATTTCTCTCCAACAACTTTCTTCGTCTTTAAGTCCTTGAAACACAATACTGTCCAATCAACTTCATCCAACTATTATATTTATTCTTTTCACACACCTTTCGGCAAATTTCATTTTCCATCAGTACACAGAACATCTTATCATAATCAAATGCCCAAACAGCACCATTCACATGGTTTTCCACTGCTTTCTGATCTATGCTTTTCAAGCGTGTGACCATTTTCTCAATTTCTCCATTTCCCAAGTTACCGATATTTTTGCAGATAAACCGAAAGAAATTCAACGTTGCATATTCGTCATGCCAATGGAACTCTTCTGGATTGTTTTTTATTTTACTGGCTCGCTGCTGTTCTTTGATTATCTGAGCAGCTACACCTTTCATCGAATCTTCGTATCTCATATTACTCACCTACTCTTCCTCTACGCCCAGTGACGGTTTAAATCTTTTATCCTTTGCCTGCGGTACCACGATCTCATAAAAATAAAATCCTAAATATCCAAGGGCCTGCTTCTTCATCTTATAAAAAGAAGTCCTGCCTATTCCCAGTTCCTGCTGCACTTCCACATCTGTCTTATTGTAATGACTGCAAAAGCAGGAATGAAGAATTTCACTGAGTGTCACACCATTGGGAGCATAAAATTTCACCAGTGTCATTCCCCGATAGATCATGTCCGACAGTCCATAAATAATCATCAGGTTATTCATCTCCCGGTGCATCTTTGGCACGTTCAGCTGATGATTATAAATGCTCAGGTAGCTTAACGCATATGCCATATCTTCATTGATCTTCTCCTGGCACTCCATATCCAGTTCTTCCAATACGACCTGATTTTCCAAAATCAGCTTCTGGTAACTTGTCATCAGTTCTTTAATATCAGTATAATGTCTTTCGATTGTAACTTCCAGATAATCCTGTGCATGGCTTGCCATCTGGAAGGTAATCTCTTTCATTGATTTAATTGCATAATCTCTGTCTGTCATCAGTTTCAAAATCTCCTTATCATCATCACACTAACTGGCGGTCTTTCAGACCAGTTCGCTTTCCCCATGATTTTGATGGGAAGCAATTACTTACTACAATTTGCAGAAGCGGATATCCAAAAGGCATTGTGGGAGTTGCCTTTGCTGACCGGAATCCATCTTCTTATGTAAAACCTGCAGGAATATAAAGGGAAAGTGACTATCCCTGCCGGTTAATAATCCAAATAATATCGTCTATACCTATCTCTCCTTATGCTGTTTTTCTCTCCATAAACCATTTATCCACTTCGTAAAACAAATGGCTTTCCTGTCCCTGTATCATACAGGTGTACATCATTCCTACACCGCCTGCCTTTCTGCTGGCGCATCGCTCGATTTTCAAAATTCTGTCAATGCTATACTTTCTTCCATCCTCCCATGTAAAAAATATGGGAACCAGCTGTCCGTCTTTCCGAAACTCTGCCACTACATCTACATATACTTTGTTCATGCCGACACCTCACTATAAAATCTCGATTGCTCTTGGCGATGCCGGAATCCTTCGGATATATCCGTTTTGCTCCAACTGCTTGATTCTGGAAAAAGCAGATGATGTTGATTTCACCCCGATCAACTCTCCAAATTCCCGAACTGTCGGCGGATATCCATGCTCCTTCGTATAATTCAAAATACACTGATAACTTTCTTCCTGTTTTCTGGTTAATGCTTTTTTCAAATCTATCCCTCCAATTACCCATGAAAATAACTGTGTGGATGGACCGTGTGCGTACCAGCGTCTAAGTGGGATAAGACTTTATCCTGGTACATTGCCGCTCGCTGTATACTGAAATATCCAAACCGTCGTCTTATCTCATCTACAGTACGATCCAGCTTCTCTAACTTTTCTTTTTTCTCCTGATTTCCAAATAAATCCAACTGCACGGGAATATCATCTAACACAAGATCCGCAGCTCGGATTCCCAGGCTTCTAATGGGATGTTCCCATTTGTAATTATCTTTAAATAGCTGAAATGCTGCAGTTACAATCTCATTTGTAATATTCGTTGGCTGTCGTAAATGTATCTGTCTGGAAAAACTATACAATCCATTATCTCGAACTGTAATTTCTACTGTTTTGCATTTAAATCCATGTTTCCGCAATCGTGCAGCTACACTTTCTGCCAATGCTATTTGAATGATCCAAACATCCAGATCATTTTCCAGATCTCTCGGTGTTGTGGTGCTATTACCTATCGACTTTACTGGAGCTTCATACCCTTCCTTGCAAACCGGATCTTCATCCCAGCCATTTGCGAAAGCCCATAATACATTTCCTATTTTTCCAAAATGACTCTCTAACAACTTTTCGTCTGATTCCGCAAGTTGCCCGATTGTCCGGATTCCAAGTTTTTGCAATTTCTTATTTGTCTGTCTTCCGACATAAAGCAAATCTGACGCTGGAAGCTGCCATATCCTGTCTTTATAATTTTCTCGATTAAACTCTGTGATTGCATCCGGCTTTTTATAATCTGAACCAAGTTTCGCATAAATCTTATTCCAGGAAATTCCAATACTTACCGTTACACCCAGTTCGTATTTAATCCGATGGCTGATTTCTCTTGCAATCGTCATTCCGCTTCCTTTCAGATTTCTGCTGTCCGATACATCCAGCCAGGCTTCATCAATTCCATATGGCTCGATCTTGTCCGTATACTCCGAATAAATTTCTCTTGCCATCTGTGAAAATCTCAAATACAAATCCATCCGTGGTGGTACAAATATGATTTCCGGACAAATCTGTTTTGCCTGCCATAATGCCATTCCGGTCTTTACACCTTTTTGCTTTGCAATATAATTTGCTGTCAGCACAATCCCATGTCTGGCTTCCGGATCGCCACCGACTGCCAGCGGCATTCCGGTAAATTCCGGATGATGCAGCATTTCCACACTGGCATAAAAACAGTTCATATCACTATGCAGGATCACACGCTCACTCAAACTTTTCACCTCCCAGCTGTTTCCTTCAACATAATGTCTTATCAATCTCTGTATGTTTAGTATATATCGACATTTCGGAGATAGTCAAGTGACATCTTGGTTGTATTTTCTCCATTTTGGAGATTATTGTTGATTTTATTTCTAACATACGGTATAATGCATATAGAAAATTCAAATAGAAATGAGGCGAACAAATGCGTGATTTCGGGGAAATATTAGCAGAAAATAGAAAAAAGAAAGGATACTCTCAATCAGATCTGGTAGACCTGCTTTCTCAGGAAGGTATTCAGGTCACTACAAAAGCAATCTCCAAATGGGAGACCAATGCACGAGAACCAGCTTTACATGTTTTCCTGACACTTTGCCAGTTACTTGATATCGAAGATATATATGAATCCTTCTTTGGAGAAAACCCATATAACATTATGAGTGGATTGAATGAAGAAGGCAGAAATAAATTGATTGAATTTGCTGATATTTTGAAAGCTTCTAAAAAGTTTTCTCCACTGTCTGCAAAGATTATCCCATTCCATCATCCTGTAGAAATTACCTGGGAACCAGTTTCTGCTGGTACTGGAAATTACCTGGAGGATTCTGTAAAAGAAACCTATGACGTAGGACACCTTGCTCCTGAGCAGACTGACTTTGGTGTACGGATTTCCGGTGACAGTATGGAGCCACTTTATCATACAGGCGATGTTGCATGGATTCAAAAAAAAGATTCTCTTGCTAATGGTGAAATTGGAATCTTCTATCTCAACGGCAATACTTACATCAAGGAATTACACGATGAGCCAGATGGTGTTTATCTGATCTCTTTAAATCAAAAATATCGTCCTATCCAGGTTTTGGAATCTGACTCTTTTAAGATATTTGGAAAAGTAATCGGGAAATGCAAAGGTGCAGAAATTCCGGGATTTCATTAGATTTCAACAGCAGGTTCATGATCCTGCTGATAACAATAAGCAAAGGAAGTGATTGAATGGCAATCAATAATACACTAAAAGATATTCGTGAAGAACGGAATCTCATTCAAGCAGATTTGGCTGAAGCCATAGGTTCCTGCAGCCAGACTATAGGCCGCATCGAACGTGGAGAACGTAATCCCTCTCTTGAGATTGCAATCCGGCTGGCACATTACCTGAAAGTGCCTGTAGAAGATATTTTTCAAGTTGAAGACTGAAGCACAACAGCCAGAAAACCGAGGAGTAAAATCCCCGGTTTTCCTTTTGCTCAAAAATCACTGTAATCCACTTACATTTTCTTCTTTTCTGCCTGCTCCGTCAATCAGGTCATAGCTCATATCCAAAAAGTCCAGTGTCTTAGCCTCACTGACAGAACCATCCAGTAAAATCGTGATCCAGTGCTGCTTATTCATATGGTATCCAGGTAAAAATCCATAAGTCTGAATAATCATATTCGTCATGTCCGGATCACACTTTACGTCCATGATATCAACCGGATCTTTTCCTTCTAATCCCAGTTTCGATTTTTCAACCGTCATGACCACAGCATACCATTTTCCATTCTTATGTCGTAGCACAGCATTATCTGGTGATTGTGCCCATAAATACTCCGGCACCGTACCATACTGTTTCTTCACATATTCAAAAATTTCTTCTTTCTTCACAGTTTATTCAACTCCTGATTCTTCTGATATCCTGCCCATAATCATACCATATTTTCAGTTCCCGTACTACCTGCCAAATTCTTTTGCATTTTCCCGGTTCTCCTGACTTTAACTAATAGAGGGGTAAAACAGCAAGGACAGGAAGTGAGGATACACTTCCGGAAAATCCCAATTTAGGGTACCCTGCCCTGAATTGAAAAACGCTGAAAGCAACGATACTACTGCCCTCTCAGAAAGGAGAAACTGCTAATGGCTGAAAGAAAAAGAAACAAAGAAATTCATTTTTATGTCACAGAAGAAGAACGAAAGCTAATCCGCAGGAAGATGATAGAATCAAAAACCAAGAACATGGGAGCTTATCTGCGTAAGATGGCAATCGACGGCTACATCGTCAACACAGATACAACTCCTCTGAAGAAACAGTATGAGGAAATGCACAAGATTGGCATAAATATCAACCAGATTGCAAAAAAGGTAAATACCACCGGAGATCTATATCCGGAAGAAATGCAAGAATTGAAAGAGATGGTGAAAGAACTATGGCATATATTAAGATCTTCCCCATTAAAGTAACAGACAAGAAAGCTCTGGACTATATCACGAATCCAGACAAGACTGATGAAAAACTGCTGGTTTCCAGTTTTGGCTGTTCCCCGGAAACTGCTGATCTCGAATTTTCCATGACTAGAGAAATGGCAAAAAAGAATGGAATGGACAAAGGTAATAACCTGGCATTTCATCTGATCCAGTCATTTAAACCTGGAGAAGTTGATGCCGAAACTGCCCATCGCTTAGGACAGCAATTTGCAGCCGAAGTACTGAAAGGAAAATATGAATACGTGATCAGTACCCATGTTGATAAAAAGCACATTCATAACCATATCATCTTCAACGCTGCAAGCTTTGTTGATCATCACAAGTATGTTTCCAATAAGCGGAGCTACCATAAACTCTGCAGAATCAGTAATCGTATCTGCCTGGAAAATGGACTTGCCACCAGTATGCCAACCGGAGAAAAAGGAAAAAGCTATAAAGAGAACATGGAATATCATCGTGGCACCAGTTGGAAAGCCAAGCTACGTGTTGCAGTTGATAAAGCAATCTGGACTTCCATCAACTATGAGGAATTTCTACAAAAAATGCAGTTAGCTGGATATGAAGTCCGGCAGGGAAAGCATCTTTCTTTCCGTGCACCGGAACAAAAAAATTTCACTTATATGAAATCTCTGGGAAGTTATTATACGGAAGAAAACGTCCGCATCCACTTAGCTAAAAATCGTAGCAAAGTGAAAACTCCAAAACATCTGTCCAGAGAAGCTCGCCTGTATATCAATATCTCCACGTATGTAACGACTGGCAATCGAGAAGGATTTGAACATTGGGCAAAACTCAATAATCTAAAAGAGGCAGCCCGCACCTTCAACTATCTTTCAGAAAATAACCTACTGAATTATGAGGATTTCAGGCAGCATGTTTCTGATGTTGATGCTTCTGTTAAAGCGGCTGATCAGAGAATAGCACACATCACCAGTGAGCTAAGCACGCAGAAAGTCATTCAGAAACACTGTGATTCTTACCGGCTCTGCCGTAAAGTGATAGAAGATTGCAAATCTGCAAAAAATCCAAAAGAATACCGTTCCAAGCATCTGGCAGAATACCAACTCCACGATTCACTAAAAAAAGAGCTTCAGGATCTCGGTGTTACCAAAATCCCTAGCTCTGAAAAAATCCAGAAGCGGATTGAAAATCTTGAATCTGAACAAGCTGCTACCGTCCGGGAAAAACAGAAATTACAGAAAAAGCAGAAAACACTGGATATCATTCAGCAAAATTTCTCTGTGCTGCTCGATGCTCCTGAAATCAATTCAGACTTACTTCCGGCAAAACGGGAACCTGTTTCTGTCACAAGAGATAAATAAGATTGCACTGACAACTCAATTATTCTCTTCCAAATCTTCCCAAGGTTTCAGACCCATTTCCTCCCAGGTGACACCATACGGTGCACCTCCGGAGGTATAACCGGCAATAACGAAAAATCTGTCATCTTGCAAGATTTCTTCTTTAGCCAGATTATCTCTTGTTTCTTGTTTCCGTCTTGCTCGCCTCTGCTGCTTCTTTTGTTTCGCAACAGCTGCTTTTTCTTCCGGCGTTTTCTTATGTTTTTTTGCCATAAGTGTTTCTATTATAATTCCATTCTGAATGTCTCTCAGGATACGTTCTTCATAACTCTTTTCACGCTTTTCAACAATTTTATAAAATTCTTCATATTCCGTTTTAGGAGCAAGCGATTGAACTGCCGTAAACAAACTTTTGCATATATCATTCATTTCAGTAGCATCCGGCATTCGCTGATTCTCAAGATAAAACTTCAAGTGCATTTTGTATGTTTTATCTGCTATTGCACTCTTCTGTTTTTGTTTTAAGTCTTTATAGCTTCTGTCGTTCCTCTGCATCTACAATTCCTCATCTGCCTTCTTTCTCCCGTGCCATCAAAAGCATTTTTTCAAAAGACTGAGCGAATCTTTCATCATCTTCCTCCGTCCGCTTCTTCGGTCCCTTGACATGACATTTACGGGAACTTCTTCTGGCTTTTTTACTCAGGTGACGTTCCATTAGCATCTGATCAATATTATCATCCGTGTACCATTTACCTGATTGATGAATAGCATAAGCACCTTTTCCCAATGCCATTGCAGCCACACCATAGTCCTGTGATACGACAATATCTCCTTTATGGCAGATACTAATCAGTTTATAATCTACTGCATCTGCTCCTGCACCGACAACAACAACTTTACTATAAGTCGATGACAGAACATGGTTTGTATCACACAACAACATTACCGGAACACTATTATCTTTTGCAATCTTTTCAATGATCGCAACCACTGGGCAGGCATCTGCATCAACAAATATTTGCATCTTTCTATTTCTCCTCTGAACCATTATAAGAATAAGCTCTGCTGTTCGTATTCTGCCTCTCGTTTTAGCTGAACCGGTACCTGATGCAGAATTTGCTCCATTTTCCTGTCATCGAACCAATCTTTCAGCTGTCCTTTTTCCAATATCAGCGGCATACGATCATGTACTTTTATCATAGATTCATTGGCTGCTGTAGTCATAATCACAAATCGTCGTTCATTCTCAAACCAATCACAGAAGCCAGCCATATACAATACTGGTGCATCATATCTGGAAAATGTATTTTTCTCTTTTAACCGATTCCATTCATAGAACCCACTTGCCGGTATCAAAATGCGGTGATAGAGGATTCCATTTCGAAAAGAAGGTTTATCCATAACAGATTCTGCTCTTGCATTTATAACCAGATTCTTTCCTTGTGACAATGGATATCCCCACTTGCAAACATCCAGTTTCAATCCATGTTCTGATTTTTCAATGATCGGTGCTACATTGGTTGGAAAGATATCTCCTGCAAAATGTTCCTGCCGGATCCGTTGGTCTATATCATGCACTACTTTTTCGATTTCATCTGCCATATCAGAATCAATATAATATCTACCACACATAATACTTCCTTCACTTATAGATTCTATTTCATCAAATATACATCATTTATTTCTAGGCACTTTAAACTCAGTTAATTTATAATTTTGAATCCACCCCATACATTCTTCACCATCTTCATTCTCCCAAATTATCTGTCGCCACTTTTTATATTTATCTATAATTCTAACAACTTTCCCTTCCTCAAGCTTTTCAATTACAATCGAATGGCAGTCATGCTTCAGTCGTACAATAGATTCTCTATTAACGATTCTATATTTAGTCGTATTTAGCTCCTTCGCATCATATCCCATTCCAACGATGTAATAATTATTGACTTGTTGTGTATAATTGTAATTATTTATCGTTGTTGCTGAAGAATTCGTAACTCCCAAAACAACTGATATAATCGTAATAATAAAGTTCAGCCATTCTCGTATTTCTTTAACATCTATCGTTCGTTTTTCTTCTATTGGCAAATTCTGCTTCTCTTTATTTATCGAAAGATTCGTTGCTCTTTCATATTCCGATGCAATAGTTTCTGACACCGTATCAATATCCCATTCTTCGGATTCTGAGAAAACTTGATCGGTAACTCTTCCCAATAAATTTATATGAGGCTTCTGGCATAATGGTGGAAGCCTAACACCATAAATTAACAACACCATATTGAAAAAACACTTGTGTCCTTTAATGTATTAACTGCGAAGAAAAACACAAAAGGAGTATTCACAAGTGGCTTCAGTTAATACATTATGCAAAAGTGTCCTTAATGTCAAGAACACAGTTATAAAAAATTGTAATCTTTACTCTGATAAGAATGGAGTTAAACATATTCGTATCCAAGCAAGACCTAATAAATGGCACGAGAACGACTGCCCATTCTGCCATAAATCATGCCCTGTTTATGATAAACATTCCAGTAGTATAATGCCGAGATATTACGAAGATAACTCGTAGAAAATGCAAAGTCCAGTCGCAAGTTTAGACACGATATTGCTCTTAACAGTCGTATAAAATCAACATTTGCAGGGATTTATCAAATTCCGACATACCGTCTTAGAAAATGAATAATCCCTCGCAATTCATTATGAACTACGAGGGACTGCTTACTGACTGTTAAAGCGGTAGCCGATCTCACGAACACTATCTATGGAAAAGTGAGAGTTTGTATCACAAAGTTTTTTACGAAGATTCCGAATGTGAAAGCCTACGGTATCCTTTTCATTGCCTGCTGATATTTCGCCCCACACCTTATCATAAATCTGCTCGTATGTAAGAACACGACCTTTATTGGCTGCGAGCAAGCAGAGTATATCGTACTCTTTGACGGTCAGTTCAATTTCCTGACCGTTATTGATAACTCTGCGCCGGCTCAAATTGATTTCTAAGCCGGAAAGGGATAATGTCGGCTCATATGAAATCTCTAATTTTTCAAAATCAGGGTGCTGTTTTACAAAAGCCAGCATATCGTCAAAGGCTGTTGAGTCTTGTGCTTTGAACTCCATTATTACGATTCGTCCGATATTATCACCCCCCTTGGTTAGTTTTTTTGTCTTGGACAACATAAGATTTATTGCGTGAGATAATACGATTCATCAATCGTTTTCAGAATAAAATTCACATCGTCATAACGAGAGGAATCGGACTGAGAGCCTAAACTGCATATCAAAAACTCTTTTCCGTGCTGCTGATAAAGCACAATCAAGTTATAGTCGTCAGACAGAGAGCCAGTCTTAATTCCGCATACATTTTCGTTGTAATATTCGGATGTCGGATCAAGGAAGGCGTTTGTATTCTGCCATATTTGTGTACTGCCATCAGGCAGTGTTGCCGTATAAGTGTTTTGAGATACAATTTCTCTAAACCACGAGTATTCCAACAACCGATATACTACTTCTTTCAAATCTAAAGTGGTGGTAAGTGCCTCCATATCAAAACCACTCGGATCATATAAAACTGTGTCTAAGTACCCCTGCTGTTGCAAATGCAGGTTTAAGTTCTCCATGAAAATCCTCACACGCTCTTGACAGCTTTCTGCTTGCGGCGAAAGTAATCCTCCACAATAATCAGCAACCACATAAGCTGCGTCATTCCCTGACGGTACTAACATTGCCGCAAATAGATTGTGTAAAAAGTATTCTTTTTCCTTGATTTGAGCAACAGACGAGCCAGGTTTCGTGAGTGAAATAGCACCATAGTCTGCAACAACGATACTATCAAGGTCTGCTAAAGTTGACGCATACTCAATAACAAACAGCTTGGCTAAACTTGCAGGAATTTGTGGCTCGTTCTCGTTTTTTGAAACAAATATTTCATCATCAGAACAATCCACCAAAATCAGCGATTTTGCATTATAAGAGTCAGGAAAATCTTCTTTGTAGAGAAAACCATTTATTTTATTCTTTACCTCTCTGAAATTTTCCGGCTGCATTGCCCACGGCACAAACATTATACCTATGCCGATACAAACTACAAGCAAAAACAAAAATACTCCAAATCGTTTTTTCTTACGGCGTTTTCTCTGCATATATGTGCTCACCTCCCAACACCAAAACTCCTATGTGCCATTTTTAATCGGCATAATTTGCCTGAATACACTCTGTAAATCCAGACGGATCTCCCAACTTAGCTTTATCAATATTATCACGAAGATATTTGCGTGTGGCGTCATCACAGCGATCTGTTCCCATATAAGGCATATCAAAGGCTTTTTCGAGTTCAGCTAAGGCTTTTGCCGCCCTTTCCGAATCCGTATTGTAAGTATCAAGCCATTCCTGCATCCAAGAATATTCCCAAAGGTTAGATGCTCTTGTATCGCCATATCCTATCTGAAAAGACGCTCCCGTATCTTCGCCTTCCAAAGCATCAGGCGGCGTAAAGCCCTCCGGCCAATTCAAACTCTCAATGGTCGTTAGGTATTCTTCTTCAATGGTAGCAAAGTCCGTGAAACCTCTTGTGTTTGTGTCGGAGTCCGAAGAAGTGGAGCAGCCTGCCAGCATAATCACCAGCAAAGAAATCATAACACACAATAACAGTCTGTACGGTCTTTCGGATTTTGAGATTGTTCGTTTCATTTTGTTTCCTCCTTGAATTGAGTTTTATTATCTAAGAGCCAATGCAGGCTCTAATTTTGCTGCTTTCAATGCTGGTAATAATCCGCCCAATAATGCTGTAAGCACAGACACAGCAACTGCAACAACAGCAACGCTGATTGGATAACTCGGTGTTCCCACCGGGGAATCCACAGGGAGCAACGCTCCAATACAATGCACCAAAATCAGCGAAATCAAAATAGCTGCAAGGCAAACGAATATTGATAAAATCAACTGTGAGCCTAAAACCAATGCCACAATATTTGTTCGTGAAGCACCTATCGCTCTGCGGATCAGCAACTCATGTGTGCGCTGTTCCAATGAAGATAGTCCGATATTGATCTGCCCTAATACGGAAACAAACAGCAACAAAAGCGAAGTAACCAAAAGCCCTAATTGCAGTATGGACAATACCGAATCATAGGTATCTCCAATATCACTCCGCCCAGCACTTTCCCAGTAACCGCCAATGGTATCAGTCAAAATGTCGCCAAGGGCAGAATGTATCTGTTCGATTGTCAGTCCTGTTGTGGGATGCCAATACACATTTGCATTTTGTACTTGCCACATTGCTGGTGCGAAATTGAGGATCGCCGCAGAATCCGCATAGATAGTCGGAAAATCCCTGCCATCGTTTACTACTCCGACAATATTGAATGGGGTTAACGAAAGTGTGCTTTTTACATTTCCTGCAGCATAGGGCGAATCATTAAAATAGTTTTTAGCTTCTTTGTTTATGACCACTTCAAGCGAGCCGCCCTCACTCGAAGGCTCTAACCATCTACCGGATGTCATTGGAAGATTATAGACTTGACTATATGCCTCCGTGGTGCAAACTAAATCAAAAGCCATCAGGTTTTGGTAAACATCATTCGGCGGTATTGGCGTTAAATCTTTCATTGGTGCAAATCGAATATCTTCTCCCATAGAAAAAGTAACAGCGGCTACATCATCAATGGCTTCAAATCTCTGGAATAATTGTTCCATTTTATTTCTATCGTGAAAATCGGATTCCGTTATCACGAATGAGTAAGTAGGTGACCAGCCATATACCTGTGCGTTTACGGAAATCAAATACTCCCGTCCAAGCGTACCAACTAATACCGATCCAAGCATTGCGATAATGCCTACAAGCATTGAAACACTTGTCAGAATACTTCTAAGTGGAGACAGACGAAGGTCTTTAAGTATCATTTTTAGCACAAGTTATCCTCCCTCCATCCATTTCAAAAATCGTATCACAGGTATCTGCAATATCAGGATCGTGCGTAACCAACAGCAGCATAATTCCATTTTCTTTTACGACGCTGTGCAACAGTTCCATAATCTGCGTTCCCGTCTTTTTATCCAACGCTCCCGTAGGCTCATCACATAAAATGGCTTCCGGAGATACTGCAAGCGCCCTTGCGATTGCAACTCTTTGTTGTTCACCGCCGGACAAATTGATTGGGTAATCATTTTCCTTGCTTTCTAAGCCGACACTTTTTAGCAAGCCTGTAATTATCTCGTGACGCTGTTTGGCGGTAAACGACTTTTTGGCATAGAGTAGGGGTAATTCGATATTTTCCCATACCCGCAAGTGCTTAATCAGAGAGTAGTTCTGAAATACAAATCCGATATTATTGGCTCGCAGTATAGACAGATCACGGTCTTTCAAAGCAGAAATAGATATACCATCATAAAGGTACTCGCCCTCATATTCCCGATTTAACAAGCCAATAATGGATATAAGGCTTGTTTTGCCTGAGCCGGACTTTCCGACAATGGCATAACTGCGCCCTCGTTGCAATTCCATATTAGCGTTGGTTACTGTTGTCAGCATATCGCCATTATTCAATTTGACGCTTGCTTTCAAATCCTTTATTTTGATTAAAGTCTTTTCGGAAATTCCTTTCATTTTATCAAATCCCCCTCGGATCAAGGTTTGGCGGAGTAGCAGAAACTACATCGCCCTCCTCTAAGCCGGACAGTATTTCTATATTGGCTCCGTCTGTCACACCCAATGTCACTTTTGTTTCCACTCTTTCTCCATTCGGAGTAATTACAGTAACCAATCCCGTCCCTTGTCTACCCGCTATTACCGACAGCGGCAATATAAGGACATCATTTCTCGTTGTCGCCGTTATGACTACCGTTGCACTTTGCCCCGATTTCACATCGACTGTTTGACTGATCAAGCATTGCAGAATGCCCTCTTGCGGCACGATTCCCGTAAACGCATTTTCATCTGCGGCAGGCGACACCACGGCAATCATATCGGTTGGTCCTACACCATCATATACTTGAAATTTTGCTTTCAACTCTGCATACTCCGGTAAGGTACTCAAAAAATTATCTGCCTCTACATTGAGGGCAAATCCTGTATAATGCACTATCGCTACGGGATAATTACTCGGTACGCTTTCATTGGATGGGGCAATAGAGGTAATTGTACCATCCACCGGAGATTTCAATTCTTTGCCGTTCACAGTTCCAATAATTTGCCCGGCAGTGATTTTTTCTTCTAATTCTACCGCTGTATTAAATATGCCATTTTCGGGTGAGAAAATAATAAACGGTACTGCCGGAACAATAGTCGTTTGCGTTGAAACGGTTGGAGTAATTGTCCCTCGTACAACTGATACCGTTTTTTCTGCGGATGTTGCGCTATCTGTAAGATTGTTTTCGTCTGTCTGCCCAATTGCAGAGCAGGCAGATAGCGTAAATACAAGAAACAAAATAGAACATAGCAGCATTTGTTTTCTTAGCAACTTCATCATTCCTCCTTATGCTGTATCACAAAAAATACGAGCCTCTATCTTGATACTTTTATTGTACCAAAACAGAAGCCCGTATTTTCTTGATTGCTCGTAAGATATTCCTCTTTTTTTCTATGCAAATTCTTACAATTTTCCTACGCCAACGGCAAAGTAATTGAAAACTTGTTTTGATCCTCTTGGCTCTCTGCAACGATTGTACCATTGTGTAGTTCAACAATCTGCTTTGCAATCGCCAAACCTAATCCAGCTCCTCCACTGCTTGTACTTCTCGCTGCGTCAAGCCGATAAAACTGCTCGAAAATCCTGTTTAACTTTTCTTCCGGCAGAGTATCGCCGTGGTTACAAAAAATAATGCTGACCGTATCTTCCTGACATTGTGCGCTGATCGTGATATCCGTATTTTCAAAACTGTAGATAACCGCATTTCTCAAAAGGTTATCAAAAACACGCTGAATTTTGTCTGCGTCACATCGAAGCATTATATCATCATCAACACAAAGATTACATTGCAAATTCTTTGATTTGAGCATAGGCTTAAATTCATATACAAGTTGCTCCAGCAGGCGAGTTAAATTGATTTTCGTGTATTGTAATGTAATATCGTATATATTGAATCGTGTTATCTCGAAAAACTCGTTAATCAGATCCTCTAACCGTTCTGCCTTACCAAGAGTGATTGAAAGGTACTTTTCTCGAAGTTCCTTTGAGATTTGCGACTCATCACGCAGTAAAGTAAGATACCCGATTACAGAAGAAAGCGGTGTTTTCAAATCGTGTGCAAGATACATAATCAGGTCATTTTTTCGCTGCTCATTTTCTTTTGCAAGCCTTGCATTACTTTCAGCCTCTTGTTTTAACTGATTGATGTTAGCGGCGATTTCACTCAACTCCGGGGACATTTCAATGTAACTGACATTCTGATCGAACATTTTTCCTGTCGCAGCCTGTACCTCGTACACATAGGCGACTACTTTTTTCAAAAGTAGGTATGTCATGTATATAATACAGCCACCCCACACGATTACAGCCACTATATAAAGATATACTGTTCTGTAATACAAGTAATAATACAAAACATACTTGCGGAGAATTTCCTCTGCCATAATTCCTAAAAGAAAAGTACCGCCAAAAATAAGCACAGAGCAAATCGCACATTGAATTACATACCCTTTGAACAAGGTAGAGAGCAGATAGTTTTTTTCTTTTTTATTCAATTTCATACCCTACCCCCCAAACAGTTTTAATGAACTTCGGATTTTTTGAAGGTTCATTCAATTTTTCCCGAAGCCGCCCAATGTGCGCCATTACCGTATTGTTACTGTTGCGAAGATACTTTTCTTTCCACACGGCTTCAAATAATTCCTCCGAGGCGACAACTTTACCCTGATGTTCGCACAGATACCACAGAATAGAAAACTCCAACGGAGTCAAGGCTATTTCTTTGCCATACAAGTAGCACTTGTGGCTGACTCTGTTTATCAGTAGACCTCTGATGTCATACTCGTCTTTTTCTTCGGATTGGCTCAAATTAGGACTGTTATAGCTCTGATAACGCCTTAATTGCGTCTTTACTCTTGCCACAACCTCTAAAGGATTAAACGGTTTCGTTATATAATCATCCGCACCAATCGTAAGCCCCATAATCTTGTCGCTATCCTCAATTTTGGCGGTAAGCATAATAATAGGGAAGTAAAACTTTTCCCGAATTTTTTGGCAAAGTCGAAAACCATCAATATCCGGCAGCATAATATCAAGTATCGCTAAATCAATCTGCGACTGTTTGATACATTTCATCGCCTCTAACCCATTATAACATTTATATACTGAATAACCATCGTTACTCAAATACACTTCAAGCAGATCAACGATTTCTTTTTCGTCATCCACAATTAAAATCTTCTTGTTCATTGATCCTACACCTCATTTTCGGGTACGGCTTCCATTATGTCGCCAAAATCACACTCTAAGTATTCGCATATATTCAACAGCACGGGAAGGGTAACATTTTCATTTTTTCCGAGTTTCGCAAATGTACTTTTGCTTGCCCCGACCGCTTCTCGTAATTGACTCTTTTTCATTCCCTTGTCAATCAGAAGTTTCCAAAGTTTGTTGTACCGTACTTTCATTTCCGCACCTCCACCCAAATATAGTTTGTATTATAGCACTTTGAGAGTGAAATCGCAATTATTAAGTCTGTATTTTGAGACTTTTAGTTTTCAAACCGGCACAATATCTTTCTGATATGTAATCCAACCGCCTGCAAAATGCAGGCGGCTTGTGTATTTTAATAGGCAGGTGCGCCGTAGCCAAGAATCTCGTAATAACCGATAGAATACTCATTGACTCGGCAACTGTCGCCGGAGTTGCCCTCGACCGTATAAACCTTGCCGTTTTCGACCTTTTGAACAATACCCGTATGGTCGGATAATCCATCCTGACCACTTTCGTCTGCCCAATCGAAGAAAATAATCATTCCGGGGGCAGGCTCGGCGCTGCCATCCAGCCATTGTCCACGATCCTTAAACCATTGTACTCCGTTGACACAGCCTGCATATTTTGGGATAACTCCAGCGTCGATATAGCCGCACTCGTTGGCACACCAAGATACAAAGCAAGCACACCATTCTACACGGGAGTTAAAACCGTACCACGACCAATACGGCTGACCGCCCACATTGCCAACCAGAGAGAGTGCAACGGTCACGATCTGTCCGTCGCCGCCTGTAATGCCGTAAAGCACCTGTGACCAAAGGTAATTGTTTTCATCTGCAAGCAGTTCAGCGAGGTAGCCTTTCTGTTCTTCGTTAAAACCATATTGCGCCGCCATTTCCTCGGCAGTCTTGTGGCTGACGGTAATATACAGATAGGTTTGTGTGACCGTGCTTTCAGTTTCCACGATATTACCGTGTCCGTCATCGGTTTCGGTAATAACTGTTTCGGTCTTGCTCTCTGTTCGGGAAGATATTTGATTCATCTCCCAAAAGATGTCTTTTAAGAGTTGCTTTTTGCCATCGTCCATTGTGGCAACCTCTTGGGGGTTATCTTGATCCGTATTCGTTTTTACAGAGTAAACGGCAAGCACCTCTTTCCAAACGGCTCTGCTGCCACTCATTTCAAGAACATCATAGGATACCGAGTTCTTTTCCTCTTGCAGCTTGGTATCGTATTCGGTATTGATTTCCTGCACAACGGTCTGCATACTCATTCCAGTGCCGGAATCTTCGTCTGAGAAGAAAATGCCAAATACTGAGCCGAGGATCATACCAATCAGGCAAATCACGATAATAACCAAAACCGCCACCCAGCCGCCTGCGGCGATAGCGGCAATCAAGGCTTTCGTTCCGGCAATAATCGCTTTAATGGCAAGTGCGGTCGCTTTGGCAATCGCCTTTACCGTAACCACGGCGGCTTTTGCCGCAGCCCTTGCCGCTTGTGCTGCTCTCTGTGCAGTTTTAACCGTAATGATTGAATCCACCTAAAAATCCTGGATTGCTATGCCCCCGCTTATGCCCCTTGTCATCATAATGGTTTAAACCGCCAAAGAATCCTGGTCGACTCTCACCTACTTTATGCCCGTTATTGTCATAATGATTCATACCACCAAAAAAGGAAGGCGAACTATGTCCGATTTTCTTTCCATTTGCATCATAGTCGTTCATACCACCAAAGAATCCTGGTCTGCTCTCGCCTACTTTTTTCCGTTTGCATCATAATGGTTTATGGATCCAAAGAATCCTGGTCTGCTATATCCTTTTTTACTCATAATGTCACCCTCCTGACTCTATTAGCCTCTTGTTTGATCTCAGAATAACACACTTTTCTCATTTGGAAGTCGCATAACAGGCGACATTCTTTTATCGCATTTACATTCATTATACCATTTATAATTCTTCCGACAATACGCAATAAAGCCGGAAGCCACGTTATCATCCATGACCTCCGACTCGTTCTGCTTATTCTACACTGTCCTTACACCCAAATCAACTCCTCTCTCCGTTTTATCTTTTCCCTGCTTTTCTTGAATAATCCTCTTATTGATCTCAAGCCGTTCATGAATGGATAATTTCTTATCTTTTCCATCTACCGCCTGCTTCTGCTGTGCCGGTTTTCTATCTGTTTTTCCTACATCCTTAACAACTTCATTCGCTTCGGTACTTGTTACCCTCTCATCTGCTCTTCCTTCATATCTTTCTGCTATCTGCTGTTCTCGTCTCTCCTTCACACCTTTTTCCTCCAGATTGCAAAAACTCTGCAGATACGGAAGCACATGATTCTGCATGTCTGTCAGATCTTCCATATACTTTTGGAACTCTTCACTTCCTTTGCCTTTCTGGTAATTGATCCAATACTCATCTGTAAGCTTCATTTCATTATCATACTTCAACTGACTCACAATACCGCCATGTCCATTTCCAATATCCATTGACTTCTTAAAATGATGCAGCATCTGTTCACCTTTTTCCGCATAATATACAGTCACATATATCTTTGCAATTTTTGTAGGTTCCTCTGTCTTCGGATCACGTTTTGCATACCATTCTTTATCCATTTCTGCTGTTTTTGCATCCAGCTCAGACAGCTTCTGACATCTTGGATTCATGAGATCACTTTCTTCACAATAGTTTACATACACCATTGGTTCCATATCCTTTGGAAGTTCAGGTTCATAGGCTTTCAGTCTTTCAATCAATACTCCTGCACGAACAGACAGATCGCATTCTTCGTCTACAATATCCTTCAGATATGAAATATAGGAATGAATATTTCCACTTCTCAAATCCAGCATTACTTCCTGCACCGTATTTTCTCCCCTCTCCACATTATCTCGATACTCATACGGATCAAAAGCTTCTGCAATCTCATCCAGTGCCTCTGCCAGCTGTTCTGTGGTCATTTTCTCAGGATACATTGCTTCTCGAACATCCCTCATCGGTACATACTTGTAGTCCGGCAATGCTTCATGAATTTTCTCGATCCCTTCCCGTACCAGTGCAAGTTCTCCATAAAATCGAACATCATCCATCAGATTTCCGAATACGGTATTCCCTTTAACGATCGCAAATTCGGCTTCATCATAGTAACTGTCTTCCGGATCACGATAAATAATTCCCATGGTACATCCCAGATACGCAGTTTTGGGATTCTCCCTATATTTTTCATAGACTGCAGCTATCTGATTAACATCGGTACTTTTTTCATAAGCTCCCATATCATGGAACTCATCACATTCTGTGGCAAAATATTCCAGATAAGGTTCTTTCTTCGGTGGCATATTGTTGAGGACATTATCAATCATGTTGTAATTCGCCTCTTCCAGTTCCTCCACCTTTGCCAAAGGCTTATATTCGCCCTGGCTTTTCTGAATCTCTGCCATGACAACCTCATCCATTTCTTCTACCTTTTCCATCAACTGATCATAATCCCCACGAATGCGTTCCCCAGTCCAGCCTTCGTCTTCCAGAAGTTCCTCTACCGCTTCTTCAATAGAAATTTCATCATTTTCATAGACGCCACCATCCATCAGACGGAAATCTTCATCGTAAAAGGAATAATCGTATCCTTCTTCTGTCCTCTGAATAGCAAAATAACGTTCTCCTACCTCATATGCCAATTCGTCAAGAACCTGTTCTTCCAGATTCAGAAAAGAATCCAGCTGTTCAAAACTGATACTGTCTACAAAATGAGCGGTTACTTTTTCTCCGTCATTCAGAACTACGATATCACTGACAGACAGTGAATGTCCTCGAAAGTCTTTCGGTCTGTCAATGTTGAATCTTTCAAAAATATCATCCAGTGACATATTTCCCAGTAATTCGCCAACATAGACCAGCTTATAATCTTCTTTTTTTATCTGCATACCATGACTTTCAATAAAACTCATATTCATAAATGCATAGTTTTCGCCCGGTGAATCGTCCTTGATCTGATAAATACCAAAGGTTCGCCTTGTTCCTAACAACAAGTTTGCCTCTTTCAAAGACTGAATCTGTGGATATTTCTGCATTTCCCATTCCAGGTTACGGAAACGCTCCCGTTCTGCCATGGACATCTGATAATGCTCCGGTCCTCGTTCGATTTCCATGCGTTCCGTGACATAGATTGGTGACGAAAAATTAGTAATCAGATAAATATCTGCTCCGGCATCGTATAATTTCAGTGCTTCTTCCTGCTCAATGACACTCATAGGCTCCTGAAATGCTCCAAAATCTTCATCGGTATAATCCAGATCCTGATCCCTTATCCGTTCCCACATCTGTAATTCCATGCCAAACAGACCTTCATGCGCCTGTATCATTTCTTTACTTGCATACTCTCCCTTGTCGCCATCGCTGCCCAGGCAATAAATTTTAGAACCCATTCTGTGATAATCCAAAGCTGCTTCTTTTCTAAGCGGCACCATGTCTTCTGCTGTATATCCATAATCACGTAATTCCAGCTTACCTATGGTTGGATCTGGTAGGTCCTGAATATCCATTTTTGCATCATCCAGAAGTTCCTCTACTTTATCTTCATCTGCCTGATTGATTGCATCTGTCAGATTTCTTACCAACGTCCTTACTTTCTCTTCCCCGCCAATCAGATTTGCATATTCAAAAATCTGTTCCTTTACATCCGATGGAATCTCTATTCCCATGTGTTCTGCACGATCTATCTGTTCCTGCGTATATTCCTGCATTTTCTGCGTTTCTTTTCCTGTTATCATATTTCTCGCCATTCAAATTCCTCCTGTGTTCTAAAAAATGGCATAACCGGCAGAACCTTCTTCTACCAAATTATGCCATCTTTCCTGTTTATTTATTCCAGACCGAAGTCCCGTTTTCTGGTTTCCCTGCCAGTTTCACTTTCCCGCTGGCTTTTTTCTTTATAAATCTGCAATTTCTCATGGATAGAACCATGTGCCGGTCTTTCTTCTTTCTCTTTTGATTCTGGCTGCTCTGCTTCTGTATCTTCCCTTTCATCCATATTGAGAAGCGCATTTAACTCTGACAACCGCTCCAGTTTCTGGTTCAGTTCCTCTTCTTTTGGGAATGGCTTTCCAACTTCCGCTTTCGCATTTGCCAGCTGCTCCTGTACCGTTTCCAGCCGTTGTTCTGCTTCTGCCAGTCTCTCCGGATAGCTTTCCAAAAGATTATTGATACGAGTGATATTTCCCAGGGCATCTGCCCCCAACCGAACTTTAGCTACCGATTCATGCTTTACAGACAGGATAAACTCTTTGCTCCAGCTGTCGAATTGGATTCTCATGTTGAATCCCTGATAGCTTCCAATGTCCATAGCTGCATCTACAGACTTAATGTCTTTGCAGACCGCCAGAAGTGCCGCACCTGTCTCTTTTTTTTCTGTGAACACTTTTCCACTGATTTCCATAGAAAACTGCTCTGGATCTGTGATTTTATGCTCAGAAAAGTGTGCGATGTCTGCCTTGTATCTGTCAATGATCTCTGTCAGTTTTGCGATCTGTTGCGGAAAATTCCTTGCAATATCATCTTCCAGTCGGTACTGGTTATTCATATGGTTCGCTTTTAAAAGTTTCAACTTTGCTACGTCCACATCCAATGCCATCTTCTCTTTTACTGCCGGATTTCCGGTTGCAAGTGCTTTGACCTCCGCATAGGAAAGTGCAGCTTCATCCACATCTTCGCAGCTTCGGACAGGTGCTTTGCTGGTCATGATCTGGGAGATGAATTTCTGCTTATTCTCGATCAACTGCCACATATAACTGTCGAATGTGGATTCTGTTACATACCGTAAGATATATTGTGTAATACTTTCCGCTAATTCTTCCATTTTCTTATCATCAATGATCTTGCTCTCCATTGCTGCCGTAAAAATACACTTATATATAACGTTCACCGATTTGTACACGGATGCCGACTTTTTTGATGCCACCAGCAGTGCCAGGCGAATGTCATCTGCTGTTACATCTCCCATATGCATATCGCCCAATGGCTTAATGATGTAGTTCTTCACTTTCGATGTATAGTCAATCAGCGTTGTCATCCTGATCTGTGCCGACTGCATCAGCAGCCATTTCTCGCAATACTCCTCCACTGTAGGTGTACTGCGGCGATACGTCTTGTTCTCAATCTGCTGGATCGCTTCCTGTTCCTTCTGGTACAGTTCCTCTCTCGTTCTTGCATATAAAGAAACCCGCCACCTCTGCTGATCTGTTACACGGGTGCGATAATACTGCGTTCCCTTCATACTCACCGTACCATAATCGGGAAGCATCATTCTTCTTGCAGCCATATCATTACCTCCAATCCTGTTGTTGCTTTCATTATTGCGGATTCATCGTCCATACTCAACGATGTCGATTTTCACCGCCGAAAGCTTCGAGGTTTGCGATATGTCGCAGCACGTTCCATCGGTTTTGCACGGTGCGTACATTTTGCAATATACTCCTGAATCCTCACTTCCGTGAAATAAACGCAGCCGTTTTCCACATACTGAACATAGGAGATCAAACCGTCTGTTCTTGCAGCATCCAGTGTTTTTACGCTGATTCCCAGTATACTGGCTGCTTCCTTCCTTGTAATCAGTTTATCCATCGCCTTCTTCGCCTGCCTTTCGGCATTTGCCCTGTCTTTTTTTCTCTGCCTGTTCCGGAATGTAATAACCAAGCTGAATCCTTACAGCTTCGTCAATCCCACGCATCTGCCCCTTACTTACCCACCCAATATAGCGAATCACGCATATCTTGTCGCAGGTGTCGAGCTGTTCTGCCAATACCATAGACGGTTTTGCCAGTCCCTTTGCTTTACGGAGAAAGAAATGCGTTGGCTGCTTTCGCTTCTTCTCAATTTTCGATGTCAGCGGAGCAATCGTGATCGTCGGCGCATAATAATTGCCGACATCATTCTGAAGAACCACAACAGGACGAACACCGCCCTGCTTTGATCCGACCGGAACACCGAGATTGGCAAGATATAAATCACCTCGCCGATAAACCCAGTTTTCTTTCATTTGCTGTTGTCTCCAATCTCCATACACTGATATGGATAAAGCCTGCCAGGTATTATGCTGATACAGCACCCAGCAGTGCTTTCTGAAAATATGGTTTCTCTGTACTTTTTTCTTATCACCCCAGAGATGTAGGATTTCTCACAGGCGGCAGTGTGCTTCACTGCTCCATTGGAATTTAACCATCCCGCCTTCCTTATAGCCGGACCGCGAATTACGGAAGTATCATTGTCCCTGTCTGGCTTTAACACCGCCGCCGGTTGCAATCCGGCATTTGCTTCTGCGAAACCGCTATCGCCCCGATGGGCTTCATGGCGTGCAGTCGAAGGCTCGACCAAATAGGAATGTACCTGAAGAATGAGTATTCAGTTTTCAAGGGACATCCGGACTTTCGTCCTTACAAAGTAAGTTTAACAAGAATCCTCCGGTTTCGCGTTGGCCTCGTAGGCGCACTTTGGTTGTCCTTGCAGGACTACATACGGTTCGTTTTGATTTTTTCAGTGTCCTATGCTGTCGGATTGGGGCAAAAAAATACCTCGTTGGTTTCCCAACGAGGCATCGAAGACGATTCTATTCTGTTTTCTGTAAACTGGTACCCGTTTATCTCCTGGTGACCATTTGAGTCACGGCTAATGTATCAAAAAAGCAACGCTCATCTCAGCAAATCAGACAAAGGATTCAAAGTGCCACTAAATTTTCCCGTGCAGGCATCTGTCCCGCCGCTCTCTGGCGTATTCCAGCAGTGATTGCACACCGGACAAAGCGCCTCGCCCCTTGTCCCATGCACGCCACAACAATACCGGCGCACCATGAGGGTAACGGTTTCGATCTCCTTTTCCTTGTTCAAGTTCTGAAGTCCTTTCTGTTTTATACATAGTTAGTATTAACTAACCGTCTGGTGGAAGAAAAGGCAGACCACCTGTATGCAGTCTGCCTTTTGCCTGATGCTAAAGTCCGCAGACACGCGGGGCTTACAGCACCAGCGAGGGCGCGGTGTAGACCCGTGCCTTCAGCTCGCTGTTTAGCATATACAACCCCTTGCTGTCACCGCCGAACAGCTCCATCTTGGTAATGAGGTCAGCGGCGTTCTTCTCCTCCTCGCCCTGTTCCCTGATGAACCAGTCCAGCATCTGCATGGTGCGGAAGTCCCTGACCTCGTATGCGGCGGCGTAGATGGCATCGATGCTGGCGGTGACCAGCTTCTCGTGCTCCAGTGCCTTTTTCAGCGGGGTCATGTTGTCGCCTCGTTCCCACTCCGGCTTTGCGATAGCCTCAAAGGTGACGCCCTCGCCGTTATTCTGCAAATACTGATAAAACAGCATGGCGTGATCCCGTTCCTCCTGCGCCTGTACCCGATACCAGTTCTCAAAGCCGTCCAGTCCGACGGCGGCGTAGTAGTTGGCAAAGTCCAGATACAGATAGGCGGAGTAGAACTCCTTATTGATCTGCTCGTTGAGCAGCTTAGATACGTTAGCGTTCATGATACTTCTCCTCCATAAGATTGTCTTTTTCCTGCTCCCGGCAGGGGGGCAGATATACCGTACCCAGAGCGATGCTGGGATGCTCCCTTTTCATCTCCAGGAACACCTGCTCCGCCGTAGGATGCTGTTGCAGCTCCGTTACGGCGGCCAATATCTCCTCTGCGTATTTTGGCATACCGCCAATCCTCCAAATGCAAGAATGAGTCTTATTCTTATGCTTTTATTATACCTATATTTTTTTCTCTGTCAACAACCACAAAGGGCTTGTGCTCCAAAAGCTGCCTCGAAGTACCTTGACAGTTTTAACTGTATCTTTTATATTTCAGTATAACCTATATCAGTAGCAAATACAGTTGCGTTGGAGGTTGATTATGCGTCAGATATTACTTTGTGCGGCACTTGCCACCTCGCTTGCGCTGCTGAGCGGCTGCACGCTGTCCAAGACAAAAGCGGACACGGCGGAGGACGCTCCAGGCAAGGCGGCGTATCATAAGATCAGCGCCGAGGAAGCCTATGAGATGATGGTCTCGCAGGAGGTCGTGGTGGTGGATGTCCGCACCCGGGAGGAATACGATGGCGGGCATATTGAAAACGCCGTCCTTGTGCCCAACGAGAGCATCGGGAGCAAAATGCCCGAGACGATGCCCGATAAGGAGGTGACGCTGCTGATCTACTGCCGCAGCGGCCGCCGCAGCAAGGATGCTGCACAAAAGCTGCTGGCGCTGGGGTATCAGAGCGTCTACGACTTCGGCGGCGTCATCGACTGGCCCTACGAGCTTGTGAAGGAGGGATGATTGTGGACAGTTCTTTTAATCTGGCCGTCCATGCGCTGGTCTGCCTGAGCCACAGTGGACGCTCCCTCAGCAGCGAAGCGCAAGCGGAGAACGTCTGCACCAATCCCACCCGCGTCCGCCGGGTGCTGACGGGGCTGAAAAAAGCGGGAATGGTGGAGACCCGGGAGAGCTTGGACGGCGGCTACCGCCTGACGGCAGACCCCGCAACCCTTTCTCTCCGGCAGGTAGCGGAGGCGGTGAATACCCGCTTTGTGGACTGCGCGTGGCACAGCGGCGACATTGACCGGGACTGCGCCATCTGCTCCGGCATGGCGGGCGTGATAGATGCGCTTTACCGGAGCATGAATGAGGAATGCGCCGCCTATCTCTCGCACATTACGATCACGGATATTGAAAAACAGCTTTTCACACAGAAATAGGAGGATTTTACGATGCTTACCATTACGACCAACAGCTTTGAGAATGACGTCCTGCACGCGGACAAGCCCGAGCTGGTGGATTTCTGGGCCCAGTGGTGCCCCTACTGCCGCCGTATTGCCCCGGCCTTCGACAAAGTGGGGGAGTAGTACGCCGACACGCTCATCGCTGGCAAAATCAACTACGACGAGGAGCCGCAGCTCATCGAGCGTTTCGGCATCGACACCATCCCCACGCTGATGCTCTTTAAGAGCGGCTAGGTGATCGGCTCTGCGGTTGCGCCCGGCTCCAAAGCCGCCATTGAGACATTTATCCGGGAAACGCTGGCGCAGTGAGGGCGTGGCTATGGAGCAGATCTATGATACGCTTCCATGTAGCACTTCGTGTCTCCTTAGAAACCGAGGGCAACGGTCAAAGCCATCCGTTTGCTCCATGGTCAAAATGCAAAAAGCGCAGCCGCAGAGAACATCTGCGGCTGCACTTCGATCCATTTTCAAAGCTTCGGCATCACTCAACGCTATATTGTTGTCTAAATAAATCAGCGACGATATTTTGCTTTTGAGGCATCGGGCGGACAGACGAAGTCAGACTCGCCGCCTACTCCGCGCAGAGCTCCGCCACCAGAGCGTCCATCTGCGCTTCGCTGGTTTGGTTCAGTGCGCCGCGCAGCGATACATCTGTTTCACACAGTCGGAGTTCCTTCATCTTTTCCAACTCGGCGCGCATCAGCCGCGCGGCAGCAGGGGCCCATGAGCCGTTTTCCATGAGGCCGATCCGGCGGTTTCGGAATCCCTTTGTCTGTAAATGATCCAAAAAGGCCTTCATGGGCGGGAACAGTCCTCCGTCATAAGTGGAGCAGGCCAACACCAGTTTCCCACAGTAGAATGCGCTGGTCACGGCATAGGAAAGTTCTGTTGCCGTCAGATCGCACATGGTGACTTGCGCACCTTTACCCTCCAGCTTGCTCTTGAGGGCCTCCGATGCATATGCGGTATTTCCATGGATGGATGCGTGAGCGATCAGGATGCCCTCCGGTTTTTCCGGTTTCCATTGTGACCAGAGATCATAGAGCCGCAGATACTCCCCCAAGTCTTCTGTGAGCATGGGGCCATGGAGCGGGCAGATCGTTTTGATCTCCAACGCGGAGATTTTTTTCAGCAGCGCCTGCACCTGTGCGCCATACTTTCCGACGATGTTGTAATAATACCGCCGGGCCTGCGGCGCCCAGGGGGCACGGGCAGTCCGTTCCAGTGAACCGAAGCGGCCGAAGGCATCCGCCGAGAACAGGATCTTTTCCTCCTCTTCATACGCTGCCATCACCTCCGGCCAGTGTACCATCGGCGCCAGCAGAAAGCTCAGTCGGTGCAAACCCAAGGAAAGCGTATCTCTTTCGCCAACCTCCAGCATACGGTCTTCCGGCAATGCACCTGTGCCGAAGAACTGCTTGATCAGGGTAAATGTTTTCGCGTTTCCCACGATCTTCATCTCCGGGTACTTTTGTGCCAGCCGCATGAGGCTGCCGGAATGGTCCGGCTCCATGTGTGTGACCACAAGATAGTCGGGGCTGCGCCCCTCCAACACCCGCGCCACATTGGAAAGCCATTCTTCCGCCGCCCGTGCGTCCACGCTGTCCATCACGGCAATCTTCTCATCCAGAATGACATAGGAGTTGTAGCTCACTCCCATAGGCTGGACGGGGTACTGGTTTTCAAAGAGTGCCAATGTGTTATCATCCACCCCTACATAGCGGATGGCATCTGTTACCGTTTGAATGGTCATAATACAAAACAACTCCTTATCATCTGTTCAAGACCTGCATCTCCGGGTTCTTCTCCCCGAATTTCTCGCGCAGCGCACTGCAGATATCCTCCCGGGACTTGCCCTGCTTCTCACCGTTTTTAATGAGCTTGTACGCCTGAAACAGCGCAGAGGGGCCGATCTCGCTGCTGAAAAAACCGATGCCCTGATTCCATGCCAGCAGCTCGAACACGTCGTCCAACGCGGCGCTCTCCACACCGTGGATATATGCCTTTACCAGCTCCCGCGCCGCCTGCCTCATCCGGCCCGCACCGACAGCGTTGGTCAGGGACAGCAGCAGCAGCAGCGTTTCGTAGGGCAGTACGCGCTTCTCGCTCTGCCATGTGGTCTCCCAAAAATCCACGGCGATCTGCCCCAGCTTTTCATCAATCATGGGATAGTTCAAAAGATCCAGCGGCTTGAAGGGAGCGGAGCTGTCGCCTGCATTCTTCTCCACACGGCAGAACCAGACATGGAACTCCGCCTCACTCCGCTGCTCGGTGTGGTGCTCGTAGCCCAAGCCCTCCATGACAGCGTACAGTGAATGCGGCTCAAAGGTCTGGATGATGTGTAATCCTTCGCCCACCACAATCATATCATAAACATGATTGTTGTTCATATCTGAACCCTCCGTTATTTCGCCAAGGCTTCCTGAATGAAACGGTCGATCTCCGCCTTTGAGCCGGGCGCGGTGATGGAACCCACGGCCTTTCCGTTCCGGAACAGCACCAGAGTCGGGATGACCTTGATCCCCTCGGCCCCCGCCAACTGCGGCTCCTCGTCAATATTGATCTTGCCGACGGCAAGGCTGTCCGCGTATTCCTCTCCAATCTTCTCATACGCAGGGCCGATCCTCCGGCAATAGCTGCACCAGGGCGCCCAGAAATCCACCAAAACAGGCTTTTCCTCCCGGATCAACTGCTTAAACTGCTCCTGATTCATGTTCATAGCTGCCATATCTGCCAGCTCCTTTCCTTTGTTTTCTTATAAATCGTCTATTAGTGCGGTACTCTTGGCGTAAGCGGTACTGCGTGCCTCAAAGAAATCGGTCTTGACCATGTTGGCGTCGGCGTACTGGCTGACCCATTCCATGCTCTCCGGTTCGCTCTCAAAGCCCGGATACAATGCCGGATAGCCAAGGCTCGTCCAGCGAAGATTGCCGAGATAGCGGATGTAATCGCTGATCATCTGCCGGTTCAACCCCGGGATGTCGTCGCCGATCACATAATGCCCCCATGCGATCTCCTGCTCCACGCCCTCATGCATCATCTCGCGCAGCGCTTGTACGCTCTCAGCGGTGAACAACTCCGGCTGCTCCTTTTGCAGCTCTGTGATGATATTGCGGAACAGCCACAAGTGCGTGTTCTCATCGCGGTTGATGTAGCGAATCTCCTGCGCCGAGCCGGGCATCTTCCCGTTTCGGGAGAGATTGTAGAAGAACATAAAGCCGCTGTAAAAATAGATGCCCTCCAAAATATAGTTCGCCATCATCACGCGCAGCAGCGAAGGAGCGTCCTTCCGCTCCTGAAACTCGTTGTAGCAGTCCCCAATGAAGGTGTTGCGGCGTAGCAGATGCTCGTCCGTTTTCCATTGGTAGAGGATGTCATTGCGCTCCACGGGGGAACAGATGGTGTCGAGCATATAGCTGTAGCTCTGTGAGTGGACACACTCCTGAAACGCCTGAATGGACAGGCAGAGATTGACCTCGTTGGCGGTAATGTAGGCGCCGATATTAGGCAGGTTCGCTGTCTGAATGGAATCCAAAAAGACAAGAAAACTCAAAATTTTATCGTAGGCGCTGCGCTCGGCTGACAACAGGCGGGGATAGTCCTTCACATCCTGCGAGAGATTGATCTCCTCAGGGATCCAAAAGTTGTTCATGGCCTGCCGGTACCAGTCGCTGACCCAAACGTACTTCATATTGTTGAAGTCGTTGAGGTTGGTGGTATTGCCGCCGATCATGCGCCGCAGGCGCACATCAAGGTCGCCCTCCGGGTTAAAAAGGGACTTTTTCTTCAGTTCCGTCATGCTATCCTCCTTATGACGAGCAGCTTTCGCAGTCCTCGACCTCAAGGGCCTTGCTGCGGACATAGTAAATGGTCTTGGCGCCGACCCTCCACGCCTCTAAATACAGTCTGAGCACCTGACGCATGGAATAGTCATTGGTGATATAGAGATTCATGCTCTGCGCCTGGTCAATATGTCTCTGGCGAAGGCCCGCGGCGCGCACCGACCAGCTTTGGTCGATCAGATGCGCCGCCTTATAGTACCACCATGTATCCATAGAAAGCTCCGGGGCAACGCGGGGCAGCATGCTGCCCTTTTTCTCCTCTAAGAAGAATTTCTTCATAATTGGATCGATGCCTGCTGACGTGCCGGAGAGGATAGATGTGCTGGAGGTCGGTGCGACCGCCAGCAAATAGGCGTTGCGCATTCCCTGCACCGCCACCTTTTCCGCAAGCGCCTGCCACTTTTCGGAGGTATAACCCCGCTTTTCAAAATACGCGCCCGTCTGCCAGTCGCTGCCCTCAAAGAGTGCGTAACGACCCTTTTCCCGTGCCAGTGCTGCGTCCGCCTTGACGGCGGCGTAGTTGATGTGCTCGAACACCGCGTCGGTGAAGGCAAGGTGCTCCTCGCTCTCCCAACGGATGCCGCGCTTTGCCAGCATGTGGTGGTAGCCGCTGACGCCCAGGCCGATGCTGCGGTACTTCTGATTGGTAAGCCGCGCGTATTCCAACGGGTAGAAGTTGAGGTCGATTACATTATCCAGTGCGCGGATGGCCGTTTCCACCGTGCGTTCCATATAGGCCTCGTCCTCCACCGGCAGATTACCGAGAGACAGACTCGCCAGGTTGCAGACCACAAACTCACCTGGGCGTGTGGCCGTCACCACCACTGTGTTGCCGCTCTCCGTGTGCACCTCAGTGCTGATATGCTCGATGGGCGCCATGTTCTGCGCGATCTCCGTGCAGAGATTGGAGCAATAGATCATTCCCGTGTGGCCGTTTGGGTTCATACGATTTACGCTGTCGCGGTTGAAGGCGAAGGGCGTGCCGGTCTCAACTGCCGAGCGAAGCACCAGCCGCACGATGTCCTTGACGGTGACGCTACGCTTTTCGATGCGCGGGTCATTGACGCAGTCCAGATACCGCTTCTCCCATTCCGTACCCCAGTAATCCTCCAGTGCGTAGCCCTTGACCGTGAGGATCTCATGCGGACACATGAGATGCCACGGCGCGTCTATGTTCTCCTCCGCCAGTCGCCAGAAGAGATCCGGATAGCACACGGCGGGAAACACATCATGCGCCTTCATGCGGTCGTCGCCGTTGTTAGTGCGCAGTTGAAGGAATTCCGGCAGATCCCGGTGCCATGCGTCTAAGTAAACCGCCACAGCGCCCTGCCGCATCCCCAACTGATCCACCGCCACGGCGGTGTCGTTGACCAGCCGGATCCAGCGGATAACACCGCCCGCCGCCCCTTGAAAGCCGCGGATGGTGCTGCCTGCAGCGCGCACCTTACCGAAGTACATCCCCATTCCACCGCCGAATTTAGAGACCTTTGCGAAGTTGTCCAGCGAGCGGTAGATGCCGTCCAGACTGTCCGGCACAGTGTCCACAAAGCAGCTTGAAAGCTGATGGTAGGGCTTTCGCGCGTTAGACATGGTAGGTGTCGCCATCGTGACCTCCATACGGCTGAGCATATCGTAAAAGCGCTTTACCCACCCCATGCGGTCAGAGCCTTCGTTCATAGCAAGATGCAGCGCGATACCCAAAAACATCTCCTGCGGTGTTTCCAGCGGCACGCGGCTGCGTGACTGGATCACATAGCGTTTGAGCAGCAGGTCAAGGCCGGAGTAGGTGAACAGCTCGTCCCGTTCCGGGCAGAGAAAGTCCTCCGCCATGGCAATCTCCTCGTGGGTATAGTGGGCAAGGATATAGTCACCGTAGAGTCCCTTATCCGTCAGATAGCGAAGCTTGCCATAGAGGTCGCCGACGCCGCGCCCCTCCCATTCCTGTGCGTTGCGACAGCGAAAGGAGTGGTTCAGAATCCGCGCCGCGATGAACTCCCACTTGGGTGCCTCTGCCGTAGTCAGCTCTACCGCCGCCTTGGTCAGTGCCTCAGCCCGCTCATCCTCCGTCATGCCCGGGCGACAGAAACTCTCAAACTTCATTTGAAGCGCCGCGAGGGAGTAGACTTCCTCGGTAAAATCCATCTGGATGCGGCGCAGCACCTCGTCAAGCGAGTCATCCCCAACCGTCCGCGCGATGGTATGCCGGACACGGCGCAGCGCAGACCGCTTTTCTCGGTAGAGGATGTACGCCTTGGCCACCTCATAGTGTCCGCGCTCCATGAGCGTTCGCTCCACCTCGTCCTGCACACGTTCCACGGTGAGCGGCACTGTGACGGAGAGATTGTCGAGAACGGTGGCGAGGATCTCATCCAGCTCTCTGCTCCCGATCTCCTTGCCCTGTTCGTCAAACGCCTTTTTCATGGCGTTGAAAATTTTCTCCTGTTGAAAGGGAACAGACTCCCCGTTTCGTTTTCTTATCTCCATTTCGATTCTCTCCTCTTCTCCGGTCACTTGCCTAATAGGTTTTCCATGGGGACCTTCACGTCGTTGAAGATCAGCTCCGCCGTAGAGGAGGAGCGAATGCCCATCTTGTCATAGTTGTCGCCGAACTCAAAGCCCTTCCAGCCCTTCTCCACGATGAAAGCGGAGATGCCCCGGGTGCCGATGTCCGGCGTGATGATGGCGAAAACCACATAGGTGTCCGCCTTAGGGGCGTTGGTAATGAAAATCTTGCCGCCGTTGAGGAGGTAGTAGTCCCCCTTATCCAGCGCCGTGGTCTCCGTGCCGCCGTCCACACGGGCCAGCTCCTCGACCGCGATGGCGTAGCTCAGGGCATCAAGACCGGCACCGCCGTACTCCTTGGGGTAGGGAATGCCCATCCAGCCCAGCTTCCCCAGCTTCTTGACAGTCTTCTTGGGAAACTCATTGTTCTGATCCATTAAAAATGCGAGGGGATTGATCTCCTCCTCCGCAAAACTCCGGATCTTCGTGCACCGCCGTGGTTTGAAACAGCATACGGGTACCTCCTCTTAAAATTTTACAGTTCGCTTGTATCTTGGAGATCGTATCCTCCGGTCAGCAGCCTGCGCAGGCTCACGGCGCGGAACGCCTCGTCCTGCTTTCGCTGCAAGGCCGCCAGCTGATAGTGGATGGCGCACCGCCCGTGCTCGTTCTGCCAGCGGCACTCATATCCCGGCTCCATGCAGGCACGCAGGACGCCCCGCTCCCCCATGACCCCCATGAGATCGTAGAGGGAGGTCGCGTCCGGGTCACAGGACAGCGCGCAGCCGCCGAGGGCGCCGCGGCTCACCCGCACCAAATTGCCGGCGGAGAGCTTGCGCAGGATCTGGTAGGCAAACTGAGTGGGGATCAATTCCGTTTTCGAAATCTCAGCCACCGAATGCTTCTCCCCGTCCAGCAGCACCCGCAAAATGCGCATCGCGTAGTCCGTCTCTTTGGTAATGATCATGCTCCGCATCCTCTTTTCGCTTGCTTGTTAGTGCCATCATATCAATCTTGATAAATTTTGTCAAGATAATTTCAAAAAAAATTAGCGCTTTAACACAGACCGCCCCAGCCCGGGTCAGCTTCGCTTTCCATTCAGCGAAAAGCCATGTTCCTTACAATTATAGAAGCCGAAAAAGCTGTGCCGTGGCAGTCCGCCGAAAGCAGAAAAGACTATGACTGAAAACCCGAAAGCGGAGAAATTGGTTGGGGCTCGCAGGGGTCGCCCGCCCAGGGCGGATGAGACGATCCCTGACAAGCCTAAGCCGTCCAACCGAAACAAGCAATAAAGTGCGTACTTTTCATTTTATATTCGACGCATTATGTTAAGATGTGCAGTAGATGCTCCATTTTGCTGCCCATTCTCTGCTGGAATCGGCGCACTCTTTCAGTTCAGTTTCGACTTCAGCATTTATCGGCAAGTTTTTCTTATAGCGGATGGTATGCTCAAGGCTTGCCCAGAAGTCCATAGCGATTGTACGGAGTTGTATCTCCACCGACACATGGATCTCTTTTTCCGCAAAGAATACCGGCAGCCGGATCGTCAAGTGCAGACTGCGATAGCCATTTGGCTTAGGGTGTGAAATATAATCTTTCTCCGTGATGATTTCAATGTCGGACTGTTTTTTTAAGCACTTTGCCAAAAAGAACACATCCTCCTCGAAAGAGCAGATCACCCGCACACCGGCAATATCCATGATATTTGCCTGCATGGTCGGAAAATCCAGAGAAAGTCCGCGCTTCTGCATTTTATTCATAATGCTGGACGGCGACTTCAAGCGGCTTTTTATACTTTCTATCGGATTGCGATCATGCTGCAATGAAAACTCTTCGTTTAGAATTTCCAACCTGCTTTCCAGTGCTTTCAGCGCACATCGGTATTGCAGCATGACTTCCTGATACCTGCGATTTTCGCTTAAAAGGCGCTGGCACTGCAAATCATCTAAGCCTTTATCTGCCGCAACCGTCAAGCCAAATAAATTCTCACTCATAGCTTCTCCATTCCGCAGGGATAGGCGCTCCGCGCTGTCTGCCGCTCTTGTGTTACGACTTGATAAAAAATGTATCCGCCGGAGAGATGGGAACAGGTGAAACCGTACTGCGTCAAAAGTCGGCAGGCCAGATAACTGCGAAGCCCTGTCTGGCAATTCACATAAACAGGCTTACCCCGGTCTAACTCGTCTAAATGCTCCCGCAGATCGTCCAAGGGAATGTTCCGAAAGCCGTCCAGATGACCCCGCTGATACTCCCACGCCGTGCGGACGTCCAGCAGCGTCGCACTGCCATCGCAAGGCAAGTCCTCAACATCATTCCAATGGAACTGCCGTACCTTCCCGCTCTCTAAATCCTCGATCATAAAACCGGACATATTGACCGGGTCTTTGGCAGAAGAATAGGGCGGTGCATAGGAAAGGTCAAGCTCCGTCAGTTCCAGAGCTGTCATTTTTGCGCGAATGGCCGTTGCCAGTACATCAATGCGCTTGTCCACACCGTCGCCGCCAACGATCTGCGCACCGAGCAGCCGCAGGCTTTCTTTTTCATACAGCACCTTCATTACCATAGACTGTGCACCGGGATAATAGGCCGCGTGGGATGCCGGGAACAATACGACTTTGTCGTAAGCAATCCCTGCTACCCGCGCTGTCTTTTCATTGATCCCCGTAAAGGCCGCTGTCAAGCCAAACAGTTTCAGAACAGACGAGCCTTGAGAGCCGTGATAGCGGCTGTTTCCGCCGCAGATATTGTCAGCAGCAATGCGTCCCTGCTTGTTGGCGGGTCCGCCAGCGAAATCAGCACTTTCTGTCCGGTCACGAAATGGGTAACCTCTACGGCATCGCCCACAGCATAGATGTACGGCACGGAGGTTTCCATCCGCTCGTTGACAGCGATACTGCCACGAATACCAAGCCTGAGTCCGGCTTCTTTTGCCAAATGCGTATCCGGGGTAACACCGATGGCCAGCAGCACCATATCCGAATGCAGTGGTTCACTTTCTTCCAACAGTGTCAGCACGGAATCTCCGTCCTGTCGGAATCCGGTGACGGTTTCACCCAACCGCAGAGCCACGCCGTGTCTGCGCATTTCCGCATGGACAAAACTCGCCATATCCGCATCCAGCGGCGCTAAAAGCTGCTTGGGACGCTGGACGATGGTGACGAAAACACCCATTTCTGCAAGGTTTTCCGCCATTTCCAGACCGATAAAGCCGCCGCCAGCCAAAAGCTTCTGATCCTCAACAAAGCGCCTGATGCGGAGGGTATCCTCCACGGTGCGCAGCGTGAAAACACGCTCACTGCTGACACCGGAAAGCGCGGGAACCGTTGGCTTTGCGCCGGGGGCAAGAAGCAGCTTGTCATAGGTTTCCGTGTAGACCTTCCCACTGTCCAGTGCACGGACGGTGACGGTTTTCTCTGCGGGAATGATCTCAGTTACTTCCTGCCGTACTCGTACATCAATGCGAAAGCGATCCCAAAAGCTCTCCGGAGTTTGCAGCGTCAGTTCTGCTTGCTCTTTGATCACACCGCCCACATAATACGGCAGGTCGCAGTTGGCATAGGACACATAGCCGCTGCGCTCGATCATGATGATCTGCGCGTGTTCATCCAAACGGCGGATGCGGGCAGCGGCCGAAGCACCACCCGCCACACCGCCTACGATCACAACTTTCATCTTGCGCTCTCCACCATTGCGGCGATCTCCGACTTAGGCCGATAGCCCACCGACTTGGCGACGGCTTTTCCGTCCTTGAAAACGACCAGCATCGGAATGCTGGATACCTGAAAACGCATTGCCAGCTCCATCTGCTCGTCTACATTGATCTTGCCCACCTTGAGGGCACCGCTTTTTTCTTCGGCAAGCTCATGCAGTATAGGAGAGAGCATTTTGCACGGTCCGCACCAGTCCGCGTAGAAATCCAGCAAAACGGGTTTGTCGGAATGCAGTACCTCGTTTTCAAAATTCGCAGCAGTAATTTTCAGTTCAGTCATGAGAATGACTCCTTTCGTTGATCTTTTATGATTCTTTGTTTTTCAGCTTGCAAATACCCTGCGTCATGGTTCCCATCGGGCAAAACGCACACCATGTCCGGGGCTTGTAGAGAACCATAACGATCAGACCCAGCAGCAGAGAGGTCAGCATGAGGCCATATAAGCCAAAGCTGAACTGCGCCACCCAATCAGAGACTGTACCGGCTGTATAAGTCCAGCTCCACGGCACACGGAATGTCCAGAACAGCTTAACGGCCTCCCGCAGGGACGCAGCACCCGCAGCGACCAGATATGTCTGGAACACCATGTTGCCGAACATCGTCAGGAAAAAGAGCAAAAAGCCATAACGGAACCACTTAGAGGACATCCAGCGGGGCGTTGGCTTGCAGCGGGAGCATTTAAGGTCTGTCCCCAGCTTGCTGAACAGTTGACCCCGTCCGCAGAGGTGGTTGCAAAAGAATTTGTTCCCGCCGAAGATGGCTAAGAACAGCGGCAAGAGAAAATCGATCATGCCCAGCCACGCGAACAGGATATTGAAAAAGCCCAGTGCAAAATAGATGATGGCATATACCCACAGGTAATCGTACCAATGCTTTGCTTTCATGCGTCAGCCCTCACTTTCACCTCAATGCAGCCGACGGGACAGAGCTTTGCGCACTTCCCGCAACCTACGCAGCGTTCTTTCTGTACTACCGCATAACAGCCGCAATGCACCTGAACAGCTTCCAGCGGGCAGGTATTTTCGCACACACCGCAGGCAACGCATCGCAGCTTATCTATGACAGCCAGTTTCTTTGACAGCATGATGCTCCTCCTTTACTCCTGCAAGGACTTATAGTAAAGCATACAGTGGCAAAACCCCTCGAAGTCTGGGTCTGCGATCTGCTCCTTGAACTCCTGACATATACATTTGGTTGCCTCTGTGCGCTCTATGCGGCAGGGACAGTATCCGCCGGTGCGCTTGAGTCCCTCCCTGATGGTCTGAACGACCTCTTGATCTGGATTGAGTTTGATTTTCATGTTCGCCACCTCTTTCTTTATCGTGGCTTTATCATACCGCATGGCAAAGCATTTTTCTGTGACGAGGTCACATTACGGAAATTTTTGTACAAACCCAAAAGAGCCGTGAAGCGGTATCTTACATACTGCTTCACGGCTCTTTGTTTATAGGTTTTGTTGTGCTTCCTTACTCAGCCACAGAAAACTGGTCTTTGCCAACTGAACATAAGGGGCATTCAAAATCATCCGGAATATCTTCCCATTTTGTACCCGGTGCAATGCCGCCTTCCGGATAGCCCTTTTCTTCATCGTATTCCCAATCACACACATCACATACATATTTCATAATGAGTTTGTTATATCTAACTTGTTTCAAGTATATTGAACAAATCACATTTCGTCAAGAAATTACTTCAGATGCCAAAAGGGACACATCGGCGATATGTCTCATCTGCCAATGTGCCCTCTTTATTTAATCAAATCAAGCAATTAGTGAAGCGGTTGATTTTATCCGCTTGACTAATTAAAAGTCAACCTCTGTACCATAATATGTGCATGTAAGAAGTTTCTCCATATTTGCAGGATCGATTGCTCTCGGGTTGGAGCCTGTACATGCATCACCAACTGCAAGCTCTGCGATTTTGGCAACTTTTTCTTTAAATTCTTCTTCCTGGATTCCGAAGTCTTTTAATGTCTTTGGAATGTTCAATCTTACATTAAACTCGTCAATCTTCTCGCAGAGGCTGTTGATCAGTGCCTGCTGGCATGTTCCTTCCAGTCCCATTCTTCTTGCAATCTCAGCATAACGTTCTGCTGCTACAGGATCTTTTGCATTGTATTTGATTACATATGGAAGATAAATTGCGTTTGCGCATCCGTGCGGAATATGTCCTGTAGAGAATGCTGCACCTGTCTTATGAGCCATGGAATGTACAATACCAAGCAGTGCATTGGAGAATGCCATTCCTGCCAGACACTGTGCATAATGCATCTGCTCACGTGCTTCCATATTCTTATTATAAGATGCCGGCAGATATGCCAGAACCATCTCGATTGCCTGCAGTGCAAGCGGGTCTGTATACGGACAGTGAAGCGTAGAAACATATGCTTCAATTGCATGTGTTAATGCATCCATACCTGTATATGCTACCTGTTTTACAGGAAGTCCCTCAACCAGTTCCGGATCAACAATTGCTACATCCGGTGTGATGTTGAAATCTGCCAGAGGATATTTAATCCCTGTATGATAGTCTGTGATTACGGAAAAAGCAGTAACTTCTGTAGCAGTTCCTGATGTAGATGGAATTGCTGCAAATTTTGCTTTCTGCCTTAATTCAGGGAAACCAAATGGTGTGATAAGATTTTCAAATTTTGTATCCGGATATTCATAGAATGTCCACATTGCCTTCGCTGCATCGATTGGGGATCCGCCGCCCATCGCTACGATCCAGTCCGGCTGGAATTCCTGCATTATCTTTGCACCTTTCATAACAGTTTCTACTGACGGATCCGGTTCAACACCTTCGATCAGCTGAACTTCCATTCCGCCTTCTTTTAAATAATTAACTGCTTTGTCCAGGAATCCCTGACGTTTCATTGAGCCGCCGCCTACAACAAGAACTGCTTTCTTTCCTTTTAAATTCTTTAATTCTTCGAGACATCCTTTTCCATGGTAAATGTCTCTTGGTAATGTAAATCTTGCCATTGCTGTTATCTCCTTAAAAAATTATGTCTGTTTACATGTTACTGCAGAAGGCATTCACTTCTTCTGTTCGCTTGCATTATATCATTGTTAATTTTATAACGCAATAATTTTTTGAATCATTTTCATTTTTGATATTTTTTATCGTTTTTCCTATATTATCATCATATATTTACTGTTTTTTTATTATATGCTATTACCTTAGTACTATTCTCCTTATATAAATTGTTATATTTTTAACTTTTGTATCATGTAAATATTCGCAATTGAGGCAGATACCCCTTTATATCAGCAAAGCTAATGTTCCTGCAACTATAAGCAGCAGTCCTGATTGCAGTTCCAAGATTTGAATTGACATCCTGAATTCCAATCTTTCCCAAAATAGAGGTAAGACTGGCAAAAACAGCGGAACCGACTGCATAAAGCTGCCACTTCTTATCTTCTGCCTTCTCCTTTGTTTCCTTTTTCTGTATCATCAAATAAGTACCGATACCGATAAGAATCATTGAAACAAATTTCAGCCACGTTATTTCTTCCCTGAGAAAAATAAAAGCCAGCAGTTTCATGGAGTCTGACCCCGAGTATTACCTGACATAAGCGGCAACCTGACCATGCATCCGTCCGGAGAGTGGGGACTGGCCTATTCCTATAGCAATGATACGGAGAAAATAACATTCCAGGATGGCAACATACTCAAAGAACCCTGGATCTTAACCTCAATGGATGATGACAAAACACGAACCGGTATTTTTAAACAAGTCAGTCTGATTAAGATTGGAAATGAACATATTATGGTATATGGATTTCTTGTCGGAGATGATGCCCCCTATAAAATAGCAGTATATGATTAGGATGAAAACCAGCAGCTGCTTCTTGGTCGTGATCCATCCGATGATTCTGCTTCTTTTGGCTACATCACCGTAGTAGCAGAGACAGCAAACGGATATATTGCAACAGATGGAAATGCCAGAATACTCTACTTCTGGTCAAAAGACGGAACTCTTCTCGGTAAAATACAATGCAGTGATATTTTCGGAATCAGATACCCCTGGCTTGAAGATATGAAAGTCGCAGACGATGGTTCTGTAATGCTTCTTATGACACAGAAGCGAGAAGATGAATCCGCAAGTGAATTAATGGTATTCAGGCTTACTGGTTTCTGATACATTGTAAGTGGGTAATCATATTGAGGTCTGCCATTTGCAACATTCTGTCTGTGCAAAAGGCAGACCTCTGACAATTATCCTAACTTTTCGGAAAACAAATCCTTTTTAATTTCTCCCTGTTTATCATAACACCCTTTCCTAGTTCCTGGAAACTTGTCAATCAAAGCCAATAAAATCTGTGGCTCATCTGAAAAAACTGTCATCCAAACAGAGAAAAATCCATCTGAGGTAGCTGTCATTATAATTTGTTCTTTCATATCATTCTGAAACCATTCAGGAGCATCTTTTACATGCCTTACGCCGACAGGGTTACAGAGTTCTGATTGTGGAACGGCATCTTGTATTCTACAAGGTCAACGAATCTCAGCAGAGCGTAAACCATTTACGCTGTTGTGGATGGCTGAATATTCTTGTGCGGGCACCGGATTATTCAGATGGCAGGCGGGAATATCGAAATTTATTATAATAAAAAAACCTCTTTCTATTCTTTTGAAAGAGGTTTTTTAAGTTCAAATATGAAAGACCACAATAAGCTGTTAAGACTTGCAACAACACATGCAAACAGATTTCTGTTGTATTATAATAGAAGATCCATGTATCAAGTAATTAGTTCATTTTGGTCATGAAAGAAGTTCGCTATCGCCAAGCAACAACAAAAAAAGACACCCACAGTTAATTCCGAACCCTGTGAGTGTCCCAAAACGAAAGGAATAATGATGGACGGCTTTTCTTGCTGTCCATATTTGTATTGTAGCAGATACTGCAAGCCGAACAAACTGGTACGAAAAAAATGCTAAGAAAGCTTTACCACTCTCCTTCCCTGATTACAGATTCTCGACTTCCTTGATCAGGCTGGACATCTCATACCGTCCCAGTTCTTCTTTTAGCTTGTCAATGTCCACACAAAGTTTTAAATCCTCAATTCCGCAGCTGATGTCAATATCCCGCTTCATGGTTGCCAGCTTCTCACTTAAGTATACCATCTCCCGGTTTGTCTTTAATGCTTTTAAAGGACTTCTGCCAATCCCCAGGTATTCTTTCCAGAAACCATTCAGCTCTTTTTCCTTTTTTGCAACTCCCTCACAGTCATCGATGGCTGCATAGATCTCATCCAGGGATTTATACTCATCCACCAAAGAGGCCGCCGCGGAAGAAACACCTTTGCATCCCGGTATCCCGTCTCCAGGATCTCCGGTGATTGCCAAAAGTACCGGGATCTGCTGCGGATACACACCTTCTTCTGCATATACGATTTCCGGAGTATACTCAAACACATTTGCCGGAAGGGATTCATATACATCGTTTCCAAAAAGCCCATAAGTTTCCTTGAGCTGTTCCAGCTTATCCTTATTTACCACACGCCACATACGGGTGTATTCACTTACAACCTGGAAATAGTCATGATCCTTGGTAAGTACATAGGTCTGAAGATCCGGTCCCTCAAACTTCTCCACCAGTGAGGCTGCATAGTCATCTGCCTCATAGTCGTCACTCATGAACACGGCACAACCGATCTCCTGAAGAAATTCCTCCATCTGGATAAACTGCTCTTTTAATGGTTTCGCGGTCTCTTTTCGGTTTGCCTTATAGAAGTCCGCTCCAAGCTCCGTCCTTCTGAACGTATCCCTGGTCTTATCAAACACAAAAGCTACATATTCCGGTTTTACCTTCTTATATATCCCAAGTAATGTCCGCAGCATGGTAAACATGGCATTTGTGTATTTCCCATCAGAAGTATGCAGGATCTGTCCGTAATGTTTCTCCTTCTCTTCTTCAGTTTTTGCAAAAAGTATACTTTTGGGAAGATTCCCGTAATAAGACGTAGACAGCATTGATGAGCCGTCTATGATCAGTAATTTGGGCATTTGTTTGTCCTCTTTTCTTTCCGCGGAATGCATATAGATTTCTTGTTTCAGAACATATATGCTTTCTGCAATAATCTTCGATATTATTCTTTGACTTTTTATTCCAAAACACTTCGAGAATCATGACCTAATGTGCTTCCGGAATCTGACTGCTCCTGCACTTTTCAGAAAAAGCACTAAACAATCTTCTATTTTATATCACACAAAGCCATGTTGCTGCAAGTGGGATATTTTCTCACATCATTAATGGCAATGTAATTCTCCGGCATAATGATCTCCCCATATGCTTTAATCCTTTTTCTCACTCAGTTTTCGATCGTATATATCTGCGCCACCAATACCGCTTCCGCAGCTCATCACATAACAGACATTCTTCGCCCCGACAAATTCTGTCTGTCCGATCCAGTCAGAAACCACATGCGGGATTCTCCATGCATAAGTCGGTACCACCACTACCAGATTCTCTCCTGTCTTAACAGACCCGGTATCGCCCGATTTGATCCCTTTCATTCATACAAATCAGTTTTTCCTGCAGGCTGCCGGCAATCCTCTCTGCTATATACTTGCTGTTTCCTGTTCCTGAAAAAGTAAATAACCATGACACATCCTCCTTACATCCAAAAGATACCACATCCGAACAGGTTTCTCAATATCCGCGGAAGCCCTGCTCCAGTATCATTGATCTGTTTTCCATCAAACTCACCATATACAGAAAGTCAAAAAACACCGCAGATTTCTCTGCGGTGCAGCCCGGAAGTATAGCGATAACTTCATGACAAATCTTCATACCAATACGGAATTGTTCAAAAATCTTTCGGAGTCTTACTTGCTTAATTTATGACTGTATTATAAACTGACTTTCGTGATATTATCACACTATTACATAGTAAAAACTCTATTGGTTTTTCCAACAGGGTTCTATCGATTACTCATTTAAGAAGATTCAACTACTCTGAGCTGAAAGCTAATTATATTTCTTGCATAACTTTTTATTTTTATACATATAAGCATCTGCCTCATCCAATAACATCTGCATTGTACCTGACATATCATCGGAGGATAATGCCCATCCGCAGGCATAGTCGATTGGTATTTGATTTTCATAACTATTTAATCTGTCTCTTTCTCTGTACAATGATTTTAATATCACCTTAATTTCCGCCTCGCTTGTATGATAAATGACTGCTATAAACTCATCTCCGCCATATCTTCCAACAAAATCCTTTTCTGGAATAACACTGCGCAAAAGCTTTGCGAAATTCAATATTAACTGATCTCCTGCGGAATGTCCCATTGTATCATTTACAGTTTTTAGATTATTTAAATCAAACATTATGCATGCTGTAGGATCTGTAATTATATCTTTTTTATTAAGTAGCTCATTACAGGCATTTTTATTTGGCAGTCCAGTATAGGCATCTATGAATGCTTTCTGTTCCAGCAGTCTGTTTTGCATTGCCATCTGCATTGCCCTTAGAGTCTGCATAATAACCAATATCACCAGACTCAACATATCAAGTGCCGACAGAAACTCTATGGTACGAATCTTTATAGCAATCTTTTCTGAATAGCTTTCTGCGGCAGAGACAGTTTCATCTGCCATCGTAAAATATATTTCACTCATATTAACAATGTCTGTATTTTCGTATCCCTTGTTTCTTACTGCTTCAATCTCTTTTTTTAATTTATCCCAGTAATCACTCTGAATTTGCAATTTTTCCAGATATTCTTCGTCATTGAGTTTTACCAGATCATAATGTCCATCCTGATATCTTAATCCAAGAAAAATATCATCCAAATATTTAATTAATTCTTCATTTTGGTTTCCTGTAATTTCTAATTTTACTTCGCGCTGTGTAGCTCCACGTACTAGGCCTGCATAATTTATTACGCGTGCTGTCCCCTGTAGCCTACTAATCTGAATCATCATAAAAATAATAAGAACTACTAATATCAATATAAGGACACTCTGTATAATACCTATTATATTTTTACTTTTTTTCTTGTTTGTCTGCATTTTACAGTTTATCCTGAACCTTAAATAATATTCATTTCAATAACTATGCCATTCCTTTACTTTCTCCCTGCATTTTGGGCAAATACCTTTAAATGAAATATCCAAATCCAAAAATTCGATTCCATGAGTGTTATGAATTCTTTCCAGCAAATCCGGTATTTCATCCATATCCACATCTGAAACTTCACCGCATTTTGTACACCTGACATGGTAATGATTTTTCAATGAAAAATCGAACCTATTCGCTCCATCCGGAACTTCAACCTTCCTTAACGAACCCTCATCTACCAATATATCAAGATTTCTATATACAGTTCCTTTTCCGATTGTAGGATATGCTGCTTTTATATCTTGCGTTCGATTGTTTCCAACTCCCGCCGTTTTTTTCTATCAGTTTTTTCTGATTTAACAACTTATCTTCTATCACGTCGATGTCTCTGTTTCCCAAAAACTCTCCAATCTGACCCAATGGCATATCCAAAACGCGCAAGTAACGAATCGTATTTAAAACCTCAAACTGACGTGCACTATAATAGCGATAGCCTGTTTCCGGATCTGTGTATTCTGGTTTCAACAAACCTGCCTGTTCATAATGCCGCAGGCTGCCAACACTGATATGAAACATTTTTGCCACATCACCAATCTGGAATAATTTTTTATTCTCCAAGCTGTTTCTCCTCATGAATTATGTCTGTCATTTTCTGATCAAAACAAGCATCAACCTGTGAAGCGATTTCTCCATCAAGCCATCCTTTTTCTACCATATCATTTAAAATACCGTAAGCTTTTTCATGTGGCATTCCCTGTTTATACGGGCGGCTTTCTGTCAGTGCCTGATAAATATCGACACACGCCATGATGCGTTCCTGTGTGTTTAATTCAGCAGCTGTTTTTCCAAATGGATAGCCTGTCCCGTCCAGTCTTTCATGGTGAAAGGCAGCCCAGTCACGTATCTCTTCAAAATCATCGATTTCTGACAGAATATAATAAGTATATGCTGCATGGTGTTTCATAACTGCAAACTCATCATCCGTCAGTCTTCCCGGCTTCTCCAGAATTTTGTTACCTATGGCAACCTTTCCAATGTCATGCAGCGCTCCTGCAAGATACATTTTCTGCATTGTCTCCTCATCAAATCCCATAAATCTGGATAATTTCTCAGCATCTGCCGCCACACCTATGGAGTGTGTACTCGTAAATGGTGATTTATAGTCTACGATGCGTGCGAAAAATTTCGCCAGTGCTTTAATCTGTTCAAAGCTAAGATCTTGTTTTGTACGCGGCACTCTGTTCCATAAACGAGTCTCCACATCTTTTTCTCCAAGTGACAGAAAATGTTGTTCAGAAAAAGCATGTCTAAATGCTTCTATACATTCTTCATCCGCTATAGAACCTGTGATTTCCTGAAGAAATGCTTCTACCTTCTGCCAGGTGTCTGAATCAAAAGAATCACTGCAGCAGACCTGGTCAAGCAGATCGCATAGATGGATAATTCGTGCAAAAACCGGTACTTCTGTCCATTTTTTTCCAAAAGGTCCACTTCCATCTGCATTCTCATGATGATACAAAATGACATTCTTTATATCCGTATGGGATGGAATGTCTTTCATGTTCTTCTCACCTGCCGCACAGTGAATTCCCAGCTCCAGTGGAATCGCCGAACCTATTGCACTTGCAATATCATTGTGTAATTCTTCCTGAATATATTGAGTCAGTGCATTATCATGTAACAACGCACCGGCTGTCAGATCCTGCAGATTCTCCCCCTGAATTCCCATCTGTTCTGCCATGCAGACACTCATATATGCAACACGCTTCGCATGCTTATCTGTTACATGCACTAACTCTGCTTCCACACAGTCCAATGCATAGGAACACGCTCCCAACAATCCCAAAACATCTAATTTCATCCCCTTTTGTCTCCTGTCTGTATTATATATCTGACAGTTATTTTATCACAAAAAATTTATATAAAAAAGGTTTCATTATTATTTATACAAAAATAACAGGCAAATCTTTATCTGCATAATTATCAAATAAAAGACGGGATTGTATATCATCATTATTATATTGTCAATAATATAGTAATAATTCTCATTATTACTAAAAGATGCCCATGCTGAGCATCTTTAATCTAAATCATTGTTCTATTTTTCGTTCAAAAACATATTCAGTATCTGATGATAAATCAGACCGGAATGAATAACCAAGTCTGTCGAATTTCTTAATATCCACCGGATTCTCAATATTATTTTCTGCCATAAATCTGACCATTTCACCACGAGCCATCTTGGCATATGTACCTTTTGTTACCATTTTATCTCCAAAAGCTTCACAAAATGTAACCGAAATATATCTGTCCTGTGGTGTCAAATACTTTTCTATACATTTTGAGTATTCTTTTGATGCAAGATTAATGATAATCCTGCTGTCATCTATTACTGAACGGTATAACAAGTCACCCCAGTACTCATACAGATTTTTGGAATCTCCAATCCTGATCTTTGCCTGCATTTCCAAACGATAAGGTGTCACACCATCCATTGGTTTCAGAGCACCATAAAATGCAGACAATATTCTCAAATGATTTTGCACATACTCAAGCTGCATATCTTCAAACACGGATGGAGCCATATATTGAAAAGCAATTCCTTCATATGATAACACAGCTGGAGTAAGTAAATGATAAAGATCCATGTTTTCAAATCTATTGAAGTTCTGTTCTGTAATTTTGTCATTACATTTCCAGATAGTCTTCAATTCTTCTTTTGACTTACTTTTCAACCAACTCTGTATCTCAGTCGTCTTTTCAATAAATTCAGGCAATGCATCCGGTGCTATGCTGTCAATATCTGTAATCATCTTTTTAGCAGGGGATAATATTATCTTCATTAATCTAATTCCTTAAGCATATTTTCAGGATCATCTGCAGCCTTGACTTTATCATTTGCCTTTATAATAATCCCCTGTTCATCAATAAGATATGTGGTTCTTACTACTCCCATAGAGACTTTTCCATAATTTTTCTTTTCTTTCCATACATCATAAGCTTCAATAACTTTCCGCTCTGGATCTGCTAAAAGTGTAAATGCCAATCCATATTTTTCCTCAAATCTCTTATGAGAGGATACAGAATCCTTACTGACTCCAAGAATAACTGCTCCTTTTTCGGTAAACTGAGGGTATCGCTCAGAAAATCCACATGCCTGTTTCGTGCATCCCGCTGTATTATCCTTGGGATAGAAATATAAAATCACTTTTTTTCCTGTATAATCCGATAATCTATGTATTTTCCCATTTTGATCGGGCAACTCAAAATCAGGTGCCTTAATTCCTACTTCCAACATTATTTATCCCTCCCTTTCTGTATCTTTCTCTTTATTCGCCTTTTTCTTCCTATTCCCGGTAATCATTTTATGACCCGTATATATCGCCATTACCATACATAACATAGAACTTAAAGCAAAGTATTTATGACTTGATTTTAGCTTTTTATATCCAGTGTAATAAGTCCCAAACATTGTAATTAATGCTCCAACTGACCAATATTTATGTGCTTTCATATAATTCCTCCATTTTTTCAGTGTATTCAATTGTAATTATACTCTACCACATTCCTATGTCAATTTGATAATAGCGCATTCCTATAAATTTTTCAGAATATCATGGGTGAAAAAAATTGGTTGATCCATTGCATAGGCAACCGGCATATCAAGATAATCAACCTTGTTCATTTTTTCTCCATCGATAGAAATTACTCCCGTATAATTTTTGTCATAATTCGAAAGTATATTCAAAAGGGTAGTCTTTCCAGCTCCATTTCTTCCAACAAGTCCATAAATACAAGTATTTCCAATCCGTAAAGCATCTGCAAATATTACTGCATTTCTTCACAGAGGAACTTCGGCATTTTGATCATACGATTACTTTTCTTTGTTTTCGGTGTGGTAATCACATCTTCGCCGTATAATCGCTGATAGGACTACGCTGGGTTTACTAAGTATTTTTGTTTATTTAAACTAAACTACAATTATTGTAATACCCGAAACACCAGAAAATCACTTCAAAAAAAAGGTGCCACTGCCTGACGTCCTTTTCCGTCAGGCAATAGCACCTTTGTCATATTTTATCTTATTTTTACAGATAGGAATATCCCATCAGTGATTCATCTACCGCCTTTGCAGCTTCCCTGCCTTCACGGATTGCCCATACTACCAGCGACTGGCCTCTGTGCATGTCTCCTGCTGTGAAGACTTTGTCTACGGAGGTCTGATACTGGTCTGGTTTTGTATCTACATTGGTTCTTCCGTTAATGGCTACCTTAAATGCGTCTGTTACATATTTCTCACTGCCAAGGAATCCGGCTGCGATGAGAACTACATCTACAGGGATGACTTCTTCAGTACCTTCTACCGGTACCATCATCATTCGTCCTGTTTTCGGATCTTTTTCACTCTTTAATTTCGTGAGTTTGGCCTGGCAGACATTGCCGTTTTTATCTTTGATAAATTCTGTAACAGTAGTCTGGTATACTCGTGGATCATGTCCGAATACAGCGATTGCTTCTTCCTGTCCATAGTCTGTTTTGAGGACTCTCGGCCACTGTGGCCATGGGTTGGATGGTGTTCTTTCTACAGGCGGCTTCGGCATCATCTCTAACTGGATCACAGATTTGGCACCCAGGCGGATGGAAGTTCCCACACAGTCATTTCCTGTATCACCACCACCGATGACCAGAACATTTTTACCTTTTGCAAGTTCATATGGAACTTTGGCAAAGTCAGAATCCAACAGCGCTTTTGTTACCTGTCCCAGGAAATCTACTGCGAAATAGATTCCTTTTGCATCCCTTCCCGGAACTTTGATGTCTCGTGGATTGGATGCTCCGCAGGCAAGGATGACGCGGTCGAACTGTTTCAGAAGTTCTTCTGCTTTGATCTCCTTTCCTACGTTTACATTTGTAACGAATTTAACTCCCTCTTCTTCCATAAGATGGATTCTTCTGTCAACAACAGCTTTGTCCAGCTTCATGTTAGGGATACCGTAGCGGAGAAGTCCGCCTACACGGTCTTTTCTTTCAAATACAGTTACACTGTGGCCTCGTCTGTTTAACTGCTGGGCTGCTGCCAGTCCGGAGGGACCGCTTCCGATGACTGCAATAGATTTGCCTGTGCGTACTTCTGGAATCTGCGGAGTTACCCATCCGTTCTCATAGGCTGTCTCAATAATCGCACGTTCGTTTTCTTTGGTGGACACCGGTTCTCCGTTTATATTACAGGTGCAGGCTGCTTCGCAGAGTGCAGGGCAGACACGTGAAGTAAATTCCGGAAAGCTGTGTGTCTTGCTCAGTCTTAAGAATGCCTGTTTCCAGTTGCCTGTATAAACCAGATCATTTGTCTCAGGTACAAGGTTGTGCAGAGGGCAACCGGATGCCATACCGCCGATCATCATACCCGACTGGCAGAATGGGACACCGCATGCCATGCAGCGTGCACCCTGAAGTTTCTGTTTTTCTTTATTTAACGGGGTCCTGAATTCTTTGAAATTTGCAATGCGGACCTTTGGCGGCAGAACCTTTGCCGTCTCTCTTTTATACTCTAAAAATCCCGTAGGTTTTCCCATGATTTCCTCTCCTCTCTCAATGCTTGGCGCCAATACTTTCGTAGAACGCTTCCATCTGTGCCTGCTGACTGTTCAGACCTTTTTCTTCCAGTTTTGCACTTAAAGTAATCATCTTCTTGTACTCATTCGGAATGAGTTTCTTAAAGTGCGGCAGATAATAATCAAAGTCAGCCAGAACTTTCGCACCGAGTTTGGAACCTGTTGCTTCTACATGAGCTTCAATCAGGTCGCGAAGTTCTTTTCTGTCATATTTGTTTTCCACTTTTTCGATGGAAATCATGGCTTTGTTCAGGTTCTTGTAAAGAACATTATCCACATCCAGTACATATGCGATACCGCCGCTCATACCTGCTGCAAAGTTCTTGCCAGTCTTACCAAGTACGACTACGCGGCCGCCTGTCATATATTCACAGCCATGTTCTCCTACACCTTCTACAACTGCAGATGCACCGGAGTTACGGACTGCGAAACGCTCACCTGCAACACCATTGATAAATGCAGTACCACTGGTTGCACCGTAAAGGGCAACATTACCTACGATAATATTCTCTTCTGCTTTGTATGCAGCTTTCTCCGGAACCTTCAGGATCAGTTTACCACCGGAAAGTCCTTTTCCAAAGTAATCATTGCTGTCACCGGTCAGTTCCAGTGTAAGTCCCTTGGGGATAAATGCGCCGAAGCTCTGTCCGCCGGCACCATTGCAGTGTACAGTGATAGTGTCATCTGCAAGTCCGTTTTTATTCTTTCTGGTGATTTCTGCACCAAGGATGGTTCCGAATGTACGGTCAATGTTTGTCAGATTTACAGAAAACTCTGTTTTCTGGCCTTTATTGATGGCATTTGCACATTTCTTAACCAGAACTTTTTCATCCATGGTTTTTTCCAGCTCGAAATTATATACAGCCTTCGGGTCAAAGGTAACTTTCTGATTTTTACCTGCAAATGGGTTGTTCAGGATTGCACTTAAATCTACTTTACCCTGATGTGGTTCTGGTACATTGTCTGTCTGAACCAGAAGATCTGTACGTCCAACCATTTCGCTGACTGTACGGAATCCCAGTTTGGACATATACTCTCTTAATTCCTGTGCGATAAAGCGCATGAAATTCTCGACATATTCCGGTTTTCCTTTAAATCTCTTGCGGAGCTCCGGATTCTGTGTTGCCACACCAACCGGGCAGGTATCCAGATTACATACACGCATCATTACACAGCCCATAGTTACGAGAGGAGCTGTTGCAAAACCGAATTCCTCTGCACCCATCAATGCTGCGATCGCAACGTCACGGCCACTCATAAGCTTACCGTCTGTCTCAATGCGGACACGATTTCTCAGACCGTTTTTAAGCAATGTCTGATGTGTTTCTGCAAGTCCCAGTTCCCATGGAAGTCCTGCATTGTGGATAGAACTTCTTGGAGCTGCACCTGTACCTCCGTCATAACCTGAGATCAGGATCGTCTGTGCACCTGCTTTGGCAACACCTGCTGCGACTGTGCCCACACCTGCTTCAGATACCAGTTTGACAGAAATATCTGCATATTTATTTGCGTTCTTAAGGTCATAGATTAGCTGTGCCAGGTCCTCGATAGAATAGATATCGTGGTGCGGTGGCGGGGAGATCAGGCTGACACCCGGTGTGGAATGACGGGTTTTGGCAATCCATGGATATACCTTCTTTGCAGGAAGATGTCCGCCTTCACCCGGTTTTGCACCCTGTGCCATCTTGATCTGGATTTCTCTTGCAGATACAAGGTAACGGCTGGTTACACCGAAACGTCCGCTGGCAACCTGTTTGATCGCGGAGCATCTGTCATCGCTGCTTCCTGCGGAATCCAGTCTTTCATCACTTTCACCACCTTCACCTGTATTGGATTTTCCATGGAGGTGATTCATGGCGATTGCCAGTGTCTCATGTGCTTCCTGTGAAATGGAGCCATAAGACATGGCACCTGTCTTAAATCGTTTTACGATATCATCTACGCTCTCCACTTCTTCAAGGGGAACCGGAGTCTCAGCAAACTTAAAGTCCAGAAGTCCTCTTAAGTTTCCGTGGTTTTCTTTATCTACCAGATCTGTATACTGTTTGAACAGATCGTAGCTTCCTGTCCATGTGGACTGCTGCAGAAGATGAATAGTCTGAGGATTGTAACGATGTTCCTCTCCCTGACTTCTCATCTTGTGTGCGCCTACGCTGTCCAGAGTCAGGTCTGTAGGAAGTCCTAATGGGTCAAATGCTTCTGAGTGAAGCTTCTCTACATTCTCTTCAATATCATCCAGAGTGATTCCGCCTACACGACTGACTGTACCAGTAAAGTATTTCTCGATTACATCTGAGGAAATACCGATTGCCTCAAAGATCTGAGATCCCTGATAAGACTGGATGGTGGAAATACCCATCTTGGAAGCAATCTTTACAATACCGCTGATCACTGCATGATTGTAGTCATCTACTGCTGCATAATAGTCTTTCTCCAGCATATGGCTGTCGATCAGTTCATGAATGGTCTCAAGGGCAAGGTACGGGTTGATGGCACTTGCACCATAACCAAGCAAGGTTGCAAAGTGATGTACTTCTCTTGGTTCTCCGGATTCCAGGATAATTGCAAGGGAGGTACTCTTTTTCGTCTTTACAAGATGCTGATGAACTGCGGATACTGCCAGAAGTGACGGAATCGGCATATGGTTTTCATCTACTCCCCTGTCTGAAAGAACGAGGATGTTTGCACCCTCACGGAATGCTTTATCTACTTCTACGAAAAGACGATCGATCGCTCTCTCCAGTTTCGTACTCTTATAGTATAAGGTAGAAACAACCGCTGTCTTGAAGCCCTCATGTTTGAAGCTCTTAATCTTCATCATGTCTGTATTTGTCAGGATCGGATTATTGATCTTTAATACCTGACAGTTTTCCGGTTTCTGCTCCAGCAGGTTTCCGTCTTTACCTACATAAACACTCGTGCTGGTAACGATTTCCTCACGGATTGCATCGATCGGAGGGTTGGTAACCTGTGCAAAGAGCTGTTTGAAGTAGTCAAATAATGGTCTGTTCTGTTTGGAAAAGACTGCAAGTGGGGTATCCACACCCATGGCGCCGATGCTCTCTGCTCCGTTTAATGCCATGTTTCTGATGGAAGTACGGTACTGCTCATAAGTATAACCGAATGCTTTCTGCAGACGTGCTCTCTGCTCAGGTGTATATTCTTCCGGTCTTTCGTTAGGAATCTTGATGTCTTTTAACTGTACCAGATGACTATCCAGCCATTCACCGTATGGCTGCATTTTTGCATATCCCTCTTTCAGTTCATTGTCATCGATTACTTTTCCCTTTACAGTATCTACAAGAAGCATTTTTCCAGGATGAAGACGCTCTTTTAATACAATCTTCTCTTCCGGAATCGGCAGAACACCCACTTCTGAGGAAAGGATCATGTAACCATCGGAGGTAATATAATATCTGGATGGACGAAGACCGTTTCTGTCAAGAACTGCACCCATCACATCACCATCTGAGAAAAGAATGGAAGCAGGTCCATCCCATGGCTCCATCATGGTTGCATAATACTGATAGAAATCACGTTTTGCCTGAGAAATTGTATCGTTGTTTGCCCATGGTTCAGGAATTGTGATCATCACTGCCAGCGGAAGTTCCATACCACTCATTACCAGAAATTCCAGTGTATTGTCAAGCATTGCAGAGTCGGAACCATTTCTGTTTACAACAGGGAGCACTTTATGAAGCTGTCCCTCCAGATATGGAGATTCCATGTTTTCTTCTCTTGCAAGCATCTTATCTGCGTTGCCGCGGATGGTGTTGATCTCACCGTTGTGTACCATAAAACGGTTAGGATGTGCCCTCTCCCAGCTTGGATTTGTGTTGGTACTGAAACGGGAATGTACCATGGCGATTGCAGATTCATAATCCGGGTTCTGAAGGTCTTCGAAGAAAGTACGAAGCTGTCCAACCAGGAACATACCTTTGTAAACGATAGTACGGCTGCTCATGGAAACTACGTAAGTGTTATCATTACTCTGCTCAAACTCACGTCTTGCAATGTAGAGCATACGGTCAAATGGAAGACCTTTTTCCACATCTTCCGGTTTTTTGATAAATGCCTGCATAATGCATGGCATACATTCTCTGGCTTTATGTCCAAGTACCTCCGGGAATACCGGAACCTGACGCCATCCAAGGAGCTCCAGACCTTCTTTTTCAAGGATGATCTCAAACATCTTCTTTGCCTGTGCACGTTTGATCTCGTGCTGTGGGAAGAAAAACTGTGCGATACCGTATTCTCTCTCATCGCCAATTTCAAATCCCTCTTTCTTACAGGCTTTTTTGAAAAATTTATGAGAAATCTGAAGAAGAATACCTACACCATCACCGGTTTTGCCTTCTGCATCTTTACCTGCACGGTGCTCCAGATGTTCTACGATTTTTAATGCGTTTGCAACAGTATCGTGGGTTTTCTTTCCTTTGATATTGACAACTGCTCCGATACCGCAGTTGTCATGTTCAAATTCAGGCCGGTACAGACCTTGTTGTTGCTGTTGTTCTCTCACTTCTTTCATAATCTCCTCATCCTTTCTATTTCTGCTGTTCTTCGCTTATTTTTTATTTCAAGTACACGAATGTGTCTGAGTAATTAATTACCTTTATAATCGACTGCCGCCTGAATAAATCCTCTGAATAAAGGATGTGCATGGTTCGGACGGGATTTGAATTCAGGATGTGCCTGGGTTCCTACATAGAACGGATGCCCTGCAATCTCGATCATTTCTACAATTCGGTTGTCAGGAGAAGTTCCTACAATATTCATTCCCTTCTCCTGAAGTTCTTTACGGAATGCGTTGTTTACTTCATAACGATGTCTGTGACGCTCATGAATCTCTTTCTTACCGAAGAGTTCATATGATTTAGAGCCTTCTGCAAGGATACATGGGTAGCTTCCAAGTCTTAAGGTTCCACCGATATCCTCGACATCTTCCTGATCCGGCATTAGTGCGATCACCGGGTGTTTGGTATCCGGATCAAGTTCAATGCTGTTTGCATCTTCATATCCAAGTACATGGCGGGCAAATTCTACGATTGCCATCTGCATTCCCAGACAGATTCCAAGGTATGGAATCTTATATACTCTTGCATACTGCGCTGCAAGAATCATTCCTTCTGTACCTCTGTTTCCGAAACCGCCGGGAACTAAAATTCCGTCTACATCATGAAGCTGCTGATCCAGATTTTTCTCTGTCAGCTCTTCTGAATCGATCCAGTCAAGCTCCACTTTTGCTTTGCAGGAAATTCCACCATGTTTCAATGCCTCTACCACACTGAGGTATGCGTCATGAAGCTGTGTATATTTTCCTACAATCGCAATTTTTACTGTTTTGTTTGGATTTCTCAGGCTTTCTACCATCGCTTCCCAGTCGCTTAAATCTGGTTTCCTGTTTTCCAGTCTCAGACTTGAGAGAACGACATCTGCAAGTTTTTCTCTTTCCATTGCAAGTGGAGCTTCATATAAATATTCTACATCCAGGTTCTGGAGTACATGACTGACTGGCACATTGCAGAACAGTGCGATTTTTTCTTTAATCTCCTCTGTCAGCTCATGCTCACTTCTGCATACCAGTATATCCGGCTGAATTCCCATTCCCTGAAGTTCTTTTACACTCGCCTGGGTTGGTTTTGTTTTCAGCTCTTCGGATGCTTTTAAGTAAGGAATTAACGTTACATGAATCAGAATTGCATTGTCATGCCCCACATTAAGCTGGAACTGACGGATGGCTTCCAGAAATGGCTGGCTTTCGATATCGCCAACTGTTCCTCCGACCTCGATAATGGCAATCTTGTTTTCCTCCGGTGATTTGGCGCGGTAGAAACGACTCTTAATCTCATTTGTAATATGAGGAATTACCTGTACGGTTCCTCCGCCGAAATCTCCGTGACGTTCTTTCTGAAGAACGGACCAGTAAACTTTACCGGTCGTCACGTTGGAATTTTTGTCGAGGCTCTCATCAATAAATCTCTCATAATGTCCCAGATCCAGGTCTGTCTCTGTACCGTCATCTGTTACAAAAACTTCTCCATGCTGAATCGGGTTCATGGTTCCCGGGTCAATGTTGATATATGGATCAAACTTCTGCATGGTTACCTGGTATCCTCTCGCCTTGAGAAGACGTCCCAGGGATGCAGCTGTGATTCCTTTTCCAAGACCGGAAACAACGCCTCCTGTGACAAATACATACTTTACTGCCATTTTGATTTCCTCCTCCATCATCCTTGGTTTATAATGAAAAAGCGTCAGATGCAGTATTCAGAGGGCACTTGACCCATCTGATATCCTGCATCTGACGCCTTTGTCAGATCAACATATCCTAATCAATATGTGTTTTCCTTTATTTCAATCCACAGTCAGTAATTTCACAAAATCTGACCTGTCAGCTCACCGCTGATTGTGACTTGTCCTATGTCAATAGGAGATACCGATTTCTCTCTGCCCACCACTGCTTATTGTTCTTCGCAACCTCCGCAGGGGACTTACTTGATTCGGTTAAATCTTCTACATATAACTCATCGAGAGAAAAGAATACTCCTCACAGATGTCTCTTAAAAATATGCTATACTATAAAACATTTTTTTTCGTTTGTCAACAATGAAGTTTCATCTTTAATCAAAAAGACAGCTTTGAATTCTTTATTCTTCAAGTCTGTCTTTTTTGAAATCAATATTTACTTATGAGCGAAAACTCTCATTATGCCACTGCAAACTTTTTCAAAGTACGATTGAATTCTTTGCTCTCACCATGGCAGTCTACAGTCAGAACCTTTGTCAGGTCAAGGCTGAGTACGCCAAGAATTGATTTGGCATCAATTAAAAATCTGTTATAATATACATCAACATCAAAATCGCATCTGGTTGCTGCGTTTACAAATTCCTGCACTTCTTCCGTTGCATTTAATTTAATCTTGCTCTGTGACATGAAAATCACCCTTTCTAAAGTTATGAGTAACTGTCCTGTATCTGTTGCTGCTGTACCATATAGCAAAAATAATCAACACCTGACAATTACGGTTTCATTTTATGGAATGCACACATTATCTTCCTCATTGCGAATTTTGTCAAGTTATTTCGAGCATGTAATTTTATCCATAGGAACGTTATTTTTATACATTCAGTATATTTTTATCATATAATAAGTGTTATTTTTTGTCACTATTGTTCATCCATCCTCTATATTGGTTATACCACTATGTGAGATTGATCCCATAATCTGTGACAAGTTTCTGCAATTTTTCACGAAATAAATATTACTATTCACTCCGTTCTTAATAGTACGTTTTGTAAAGCATTGACACATGAACAACAATGCATGTATGTATCTAAAACAAATTTTGTATATAAGCATAAAAATATAGAGGCAGGTAATCCCACCTCTATCTATAAATCAGATTCACTACAACTGATGCAGTACACTGTCAGCACACTGCACCTTTCAAATATGAATCATCAACATTTCACAATATCAGCAAACTCCGCATGACTATAATCCGGAATATCCATTGGATAATTTCCATCGAAGCATGCCTTGCATAATGGCAGACCGCCTGCCATTCCCTCCAGATAATCTGTCTGCATATATCCCAGAGAATCCGCACCGATCATCTTTCGGATTTCTTCTGTACTGTGACTTGCAGCGATCAGCTGGTCATTGGATGGAACATCGGTTCCAAAATAGCATGGATGCAAGAACGGCGGTGAACTGATACGCACATGAACTTCCTTTGCTCCTGCCTCTTTTAGCATATGAATCAGATTGGCAATCGTCGTTCCTCTTACGATAGAGTCATCCACCAGTACGATTCTCTTACCCTTGACAACCGATTCCAGTACACTCAGTTTCAGATGTACGCTGGACTCACGTTCTTCCTGCGTAGGTTTGATGAAAGTTCTTCCAATATAGCTGTTCTTATAGAAGGCAAAAGCAAACGGAATACCAGAAGCTTCTGAATATCCCTTCGCTGCCGGAAGTCCTGATTCCGGAACACCCGTTACGATATCCGCATCTACAGGATAAGACTTGGCAAGAGACTTTCCGCCACGGATTCTGGCGTCATAAACCTTCACTCCGTCAATCGTACTGTCCAGTCTTGCAAAATATATATATTCAAATACACAATGGGCTCTCTTTGCAGTTGCAAGAGTCGCAAGTTCCATATTGGATTTCAGCCCATCTTTTGTGATCGTAAGGATCTCACCCGGCTCAATATCACGGACAAATTCCGCACTGACAGAAGTAAGTGCACAGCTTTCAGAAGCAACCACATATGTATTTCCTCTTTTTCCAAGACATAACGGTTTTAAACCATAAGGGTCACGAACTGCGATCAGTTTTCTCGGGCTCATGACAACCAGGCCATAAGCACCTTTGATTTTTCTGGCAGTTTTTAATACCGCTTCCTCTACAGTCTTAGAATGTACACGCTCCCTTGCAATATGGAATGCAATAACCTCTGAATCTGTAGTCGTGTGGAAAATCGCTCCATTCTGAATCAGTTCCCATTTCAGCTCCGGTGTATTTACCAGATTTCCGTTATGTGCAAGTGCAAGAGTTCCCTTTACATATGATAAAACAAGCGGCTGTGCATTCTCGGCAACAGAAGCTCCTGTGGTAGAATATCTTACATGACCAATTCCGATGTCTCCTTCGTATTTACGGACAACATCCTGTCTGAGAACCTCGCTTACCAGACCGAGATCCTTATGAAACTTCACATTTCCACGTTCTCCCTTAGTATCAGAAACTGCAAGTCCGCAGGATTCCTGACCTCTGTGCTGCAAAGAAGTCAGTCCATAATATATGGACGGAACTACATTGCCGCCATCCAGGTCATAGATTCCAAAGACGCCGCACTCTTCTTTTATTCCAGCCATCTGATTTCCTCCGATTCTATTCAAATGTTCTTTTGTCTGGCAGGTTTCAAATCCAAAAAATCTTATCGTGCAGGCACGAACAGCTTTTCGTCACTTAAACCCTGACATCCCAAATTATAATAATTGAAACAAATTTGTCAACCTATCCTTTTTTTGCCACATCTCAAAAATTTTTTCTGAATTTTTTCAAAAAAAGTGCTTGACATCTGTTTTCATTTCGTTTATAGTACAGCACATAAAGCAAAGGCGCTTTGGATTTGAGATGAGTCCAAGGCGCCTTTTTCGTTTTATACTTTTCGCTTTATAGAAAATTTTCGATGAGGAATTTTCTATGAGACGAAATCCGTTACAGATTTTATCGTGATCTGTAGCCGGACTACACATATTCATTTTATCAGCGAAATCACAAACCGAAAGGAGCGTACCTATATGGCACAGAATATCCCTGAACTGTACGGCAGCTTAGTTTTCAACGACAAAGTAATGCGAAGCAAACTGCCAAAAGACATGTACAAAGCATTAAAGAAAACAATCGAGAACGGCACACATCTTGAACTTGATGTTGCTAACTCCGTTGCAGTTGCAATGAAAGAATGGGCTACCGAAAACGGAGCTACCCATTATACTCACTGGTTCCAGCCAATGACAAACGTAACTGCTGAAAAGCATGACAGCTTCATTTCTCCTACAGGAGATGGACAGGTCATCATGGATTTCTCCGGTAAAGAACTTGTAAAAGGTGAGCCAGATGCTTCCAGTTTCCCGTCAGGCGGTCTTCGTGCCACATTCGAGGCAAGAGGATATACAGCATGGGATCCTACCTCACCGGCATTTATTAAAGATGGAACACTTTACATTCCTACAGCATTCTGTTCTTACAGCGGTGAAGCCCTTGATAAAAAGACTCCTCTCCTTCGCTCCATGGAAACACTTGATAAAGAAGCTACAAATCTTCTTCATATAATGGGAAATAAAGAAGTCAGACACGTCAATACAACCGTAGGTCCTGAACAGGAATACTTCCTGGTAGACAAAGAATTATATAAACAGAGAAAAGACCTTGTATTCTGCGGACGTACATTGATTGGTGCCCCTGCTCCTAAAGGACAGGAAATGGAAGATCATTACTTCGGTGCTCTTAAACCACGTGTTGCAGCTTACATGCATGACCTGGACGTAGAGCTTTGGAAACTTGGTATTCCGGCTAAAACAAAACATAACGAAGTTGCTCCTGCACAGCATGAGCTGGCTCCTGTATTTGATACCACAAACGTTGCAGTTGACCATAACCAGTTAACAATGGAAGTCATGAAGAAAGTCGCAGACAAACATGATCTTGTATGCCTCCTTCACGAGAAGCCTTTCGAGGGAATCAATGGAAGTGGTAAACACAACAACTGGTCTATGATTACAGACACAGGTGTAAACATCCTTGATCCAGGCAAAACACCTGCTGAGAATACACAGTTTCTGATTTTCCTGACAGCTGTTATCAAGGCTGTTGATGAATACGCAGATGTACTTCGTATTTCTGTAGCAAGTGCCGGAAATGATCACCGTCTTGGCGCAAACGAGGCTCCGCCTGCTGTTGTATCCATATTTCTTGGCGATGAGCTGACAGAGATCTTAAAATCTATCGAAAATGGTGAATACTTTGCAGGAAGCCGCGCTGTCCAGATGGATATCGGTGCAAAAGTACTTCCTCATTTCGTAAAGGATAATACAGACAGAAACCGTACTTCACCATTCGCATTCACAGGAAACAAATTCGAGTTCCGTATGCTTGGATCCGAGGCTTCTGTCGCCAACCCGAACATCATCTTAAATACTGCGGTTGCTGAGTGTGTACACCAGTTTGCAGAACAGTTAAAAGATGTTCCGGATGACAAGATGGACGATGCAATCCATGAACTGATCAGGAAAACAATCACAGATCACAAACGCGTTATCTTCAATGGCAACGGATATACCGACGAATGGATTGAAGAAGCCGAAAAGCGTGGTCTTTACAACCTGAAATCCACACCGGATGCTCTTCCACAGTGGATCGCAGATAAGAATATTGAACTCTTTACCAAATATCATATTTTCACAAAAGAAGAGATTGAGTCCCGTTATGAGATCTGGCTGGAAACTTATTCCAAGATTCTTAACATTGAGTCCAATACTATGGTTGAAATGGTACAGAAGGACTTCCTTCCATCTGTATTTGCATACATTGATAAGATTGCAGCTACTGCTGTTGCCAAGAAATCAGTTGTCGCAGATGTAAGCACAGCTTCCGAAGGAAAACTAATCAAAGAGCTTTCACAGCTTGCCGACGAGATTTCCACAGGTCTTGACACCTTAAAGGCAGACACAGCAAAAGCTCTGGCTACCGAAGATCCTCTGGCAAATGCAAAAGCATATCAGACAGTTGTTCTCTCCGATATGGAAACACTGAGAAAATCTGTAGATGCTGCAGAGGTTCTGATTCCGGATGCACTGCTTCCATATCCTACATATGATAAGCTTCTGTTTTCCGTATAATTTGTAGGATTGCGGGAGCTGCAAAGCAGCGGAGCAATCCGCAGATATCAGGTAATAACAGGGGAATATCCTTATGAACTCTACTTCATAATTCATTATCGATTTCCTCATCCATTAATCACACGATATACGGATATTCCCTTGTTTTACATATAATTAATTGTAGCTTTCATGCATTACATAACAGATAACCCGCATCTTTTTGCATCAGATATGTTCTGCACTATAAAGCCAATAAAATTAAATATGGATTTTATATTCGCAAAAGCGCGATGAACCTGTAAAGATCAGGACATCGCGCTTTTTGATTTATATAAAATATTAGGAAATTTTTTATGAGGGAGGAATATTATTATGGAATTTTCCGCAGTAAACACAATATGGGTGCTGGTTGGCGCCGCGCTGGTCTTCTTTATGCAGGCCGGATTCGCAATGGTAGAAACAGGCTTCACACGAGCCAAAAACGCAGGTAACATTATTATGAAAAACCTGATGGACTTCTGTATCGGAACCCCGGTCTTCTGGCTGGTCGGCTTCGGTCTGATGTTCGGTGCAGGTAATGGATTTATCGGAAAGATCGGTGGTATTGCAACAGAAGCACACTATGGTTCAGGAATGCTTCCTGACGGAGTTCCTTTCTGGGCATTCTTAATCTTCCAGACAGTATTCTGTGCAACATCCGCAACAATTGTTTCCGGTGCAATGGCAGAACGTACCAAGTTCCTTTCCTATTGTGTCTACAGCCTTATGATCAGTCTTGTTGTATATCCGGTATCCGGACACTGGATCTGGGGCGGTGGATTTATCAGCCAGATGGGATTCCATGATTTCGCAGGTTCCTGTGCAGTACATATGGTAGGTGGTGTGGCAGCTCTGATTGGTGCCATCATCCTTGGACCTCGTATCGGTAAATATACAAAGGACGGCAAATCAAAGGCTATCCCGGGACACAACCTTACAGTTGGCGCTTTAGGTGTATTTATCCTCTGGTTCTGTTGGTTCGGATTTAACGGTGCTTCCACAGTAAGTATGGAAGGCGATGCAATCGTAAGTGCCGGTAAAATCTTCGTTACTACTAACCTTTCAGCAGCTGTTGCAACTGTAACTGTTATGATCATCACATGGGTACGTTACAAAAAACCGGATGTTTCCATGTCCCTGAATGGTTCTCTTGCAGGACTTGTAGCAATTACAGCAGGATGTGATACAGTTTCTCCTACATCTGCAGCGATTATCGGTATTGCTTCCGGTTTCATCGTAGTATTTGGTATTGAATTTATTGATAAGGTTCTGAAAATCGACGATCCTGTTGGTGCTGTCGGTGTTCATGGTTTAAACGGTGCTTTCGGTACCCTTGCAGTTGGTCTCTTCTCCGACGGTTCAGGCACAGACTGGAAAGGCCTCCTTACAGGCGGCGGCTTCCACGGATTTGGTGTTCAGTTCACAGGTATGATCATCACAATCGCATGGGTTGTTGTTACTATGACAATTATCTTCCAGGTAATCAAGCATACAATCGGACTTCGTGTTTCAGCTGAAGAAGAGATCGCAGGTCTTGACTCCAAAGAACATGGTCTTGCAAGTGCTTATGACGGTTTTGCAATGGCAAGTGTTCCGACTCCTATGGGAACTTCCGTAAAAGCTCCTGTTGTTACAGCCAGACCTTCTGCTCCTGCTGAATCAGTTCCTGAACTTCCGAAAGAAGGCGTTCATAAGCTTACAAAAGTTGTTATCATCACCCGTCAGAATAAACTTGATGAATTTATGCAGGCAATGAACGAGATTGGTGTTACAGGTATCACTATCACTAACGTTCTCGGATGCGGTGTACAGAAAGGTGCTCCATCCTACTATCGTGGTGTTGAGATGGAAATGAATCTTCTTCCTAAGATCAAAATTGAGATTGTTGTAAGTCTCGTGCCTGTACAGAAGGTTATTGAAACTGCCAAGGCAGTCCTCCATACCGGTCAGATTGGTGATGGTAAAGTATTTGTATATGACATTGAAAATGTCGTTAAGATCCGTACAGGCGAAGAAGGTTATCTCGCTCTCCAGGATACAAAATAAATAAGCAATCAATAAATATCCTGCTATAAGGTCAGGAGCCCGGATTTATTCCGGACTCCTTTTTATTGTTCACTACCATTATGCAATCTGGGCAGATTCCAGCGATAATGTGCTGCCAGATACCGAATCAGTATGATTACGAAACAGGCTACCATCATAGCTTCCACATTTCCTACAAAACGATTCATGTACACACATACAACCGCTCCTACAATAGATGCGCATGCATAAATATGCTTTACAAAAATATAAGGCGGTACTCCTGCCATCATATCACGCATCAGGCCTCCCCCTACTCCGGTAATCGTTCCCAGAAATACCAGGAGAAACACATTATCCATATATCCACTGCGAATTCCTGTATTCACTCCCACTACCGTAAAAATTCCTAAACCGATAGAGTCCATCACCAACATGACTCTGTCATAGGTAAGCCGCATATGCCCTTCCAAAAGCTGCCGTTTCCAGTAAAAAACCAGAAAAACCACACAGGAAGTAATGGTAGCCACCAAGGCATATACCGGATTTGTAAACACATTAGGTGGAATAATCCCCAGCACAATATCCCGGATCATACCTCCGCCTACAGCTGTAACTACACCCAGTACGCTCACACCGAAAATGTCCATATTCCGTTCTACACCTACCATTGCCCCGGAAGCAGCAAAAGCAACCGTACCTGCCATTTCCATAAAAAAGTTATAATACTCTGATAATCCATATTAACCTCTGACTTTTACATTTTAGTTCATAAATTATATCATTTTTTATAACTTATGTGAAGCAGGATCCTGCTTTTTTAGACATCTTATTTTTTTATTTTCTTCACAGACGCTCCCTTAAACAAAGCTCCGTCTACTGAGAAACGATCAATCAACGTAGTCTTGGGATTCTCAATCAGATCGATCAGCTTCTCCGCAGCTATCCTGCCAATTGCCGCTGTGTCCTGACAAAGGGTGGTGAGCTTTGGCTCCAGAATTTTCGCAATATCAATTCCATCATAACCTGCAATAGAAATATCATCAGACAGCCGCTTCAGTATCGGAAGAACCCTGAACTGCAACATCCTCTGTAATAGATTTTACGCTTTCTTTTGTGTAATAGCCTCTCGTACCTGCTCAACGGACAGCAATGTGGTCTCTGCAATTTTATCAAGATCATGCTCTCCATTTTTCCACATATTCCATGCGATTTTTTTACTTCTGCTTACTTCTGCCTCATCACGTTCTCTATCTACAATTACCTGCATCGTCTTGCACATATCAGCCACTCCTTTCGGTTCCTCTTTAAAATATCTTACTCTCGCAGCTATTTTTGCATTATGCATTTCGTGATAATTAACACAGTTAAAATCATGCATTAGCCAGCCAACCTCATCATCTCCTCTGTAAGAGCCATTTACATATACAATATGTGCTTTATCATTAAACAGTTTCCCTGTTTCCTGTACTGTTCTTTCTATTGTATAAATCGGAAGTCCACCTACCAACACATCATTAGACGTTATAAATATGATATATGTCTCTGGCATCTCTGTATATTTACTTCCTGATGTTGTAAGTCTGGTATCAAATAATGAGCTGTTTAATCTGGCACGTTCTGGTACTGCCCCACTATCATCCTGTTGGACCTCGATATCGTACTGTTTTCCTTCGGAATCATTAGCGTATATATCTAATCTGACAGATCGTCCAAACAAATTTCCAATCGTCAACTGTGTAACAGATTTCGTTACCGTCAGATCATCTCTTTTTAAAATGATCTTCAAGAGTTCCTCAGTACACTCTAAATCACTGGAAAACACCTGTGTCATAAACGTATCATCCATTAACGTAAACTTGTTAATGGCGTCCATGCGTTCTGTATTTTTCTCGTCTAAATTCAACACCTGCATTCATTCACTTTCTTTTCATATTCTTATTATAAGTGCTTTCATTATACTTATGCAATAAGATTTTTTCGACAAAACAGGAAGAGAATCATGCATCCTCTTCCAGGTCTTAAATGGTATTTTTTACTTCTGCCATTTCCAACATCATTGTTACTTAACTACTTTTCCTGTAGGTGTTACCCCAATCCGGAGAACATGTGAATACAATTTTCCACCCTTTTTCTGTACCGCTTTGCAATTTCCCACTGCATACATTCCGGATGGATAGTGTGACTTTGAAGTAACCGTAAAAGTATTAGATGCATTATTATATCAGTTCATAGATGTCTGTTTACACTGGCTAGCCATTATATAAGAACAGTCCCCTTAAAACCCACTGTACCATCGTTGCATTGTCACTTTTTCTGTATATTCTCCACTGCTGTCCATACTCTACCCTGCTCACTGTCGAAGCAGCCCTTGTTAAAATTGGCTTTGATTCCCACTCATTAATTTCAGCGGCATATTCTGCGTCTATATTGTCGTCATTAGTGGAAATCAAATTCATGGATTCAATTCCTGCTTCTGATAGTTTTATGTTGTCATCCTGCATAGCAGCTTCAAAATCTGCCTCTAATACTTCGGCCTCACTGTCTGACTGCGTTGAGCCAGTGCTGTTTCCAGAATATGAAGTTTCTAAAAAATCATCCAGTCCCAGACCAATTCCATCTTTCATGGCCGATTCAAAATCTTGCTGTAGTTTTTTATCGCTCACGTCTGCTTGACACTCCGTTGCGAAATCATCATCGCACATTGCTCCTTCATCAAAAGAATATAACTCCGTTGATTCATCCGCATACACATCTGCCGCATGTACAGGCACTTCCAGCATTCCTATCAAAGAAATCATCAGTAAATATAGTGTAGCTTTTTTCATGATTTTGTCATTTCTTTCTCTTCTATTACTGCATATTTTCAGATTTATTAACTGAATTATTGTGTTTTTCCAAATCTTTAACACAAATAATAATTCCTCAATGTCATTTAGTTAAGCCTGCGTGACAATTTAAACAGAGTGTTGTTGAATATTTGAACACACTCTGTTTAGACGACGGCTATACGATAAATAGTACAAATCTTGCATCATCACCGAATATTTCATTTCATCTCCCGTAATGGATGTTCCCATGTATCCCTCTATAAAATCGAAGTATCCATTCGTTCCAGCATTCTTTTCCCAAGTATCTATCGAAGCCTTAATCCTTAGCAGACACATTACCGGAATCTTATAGTATTGTTGCATTTTCTTTAAATCTAACTCATGCTGCCTCCCTCTGGAAATAAGCAGCTCCTTTATTTCACTATTCGTGTATGGATCAAATGCCATAAGCAGGGCAGTTTCAAGCCGTTCATTATCCTCATTGCGAAAGTTTCCCGTGTCAAAACTTTCTCCGGTACATCTTGATTTAATATCAAACAATACAAGGGCAATTGCCTCTTTCATTCTTCTGCTGTTTGAAGCGGGAAACTTTCGATGGATTTTTAACGCATTACTTTCCATCGGCAAAAGAAGCATACTGTAAGTTTCCTCATCACTTTTTCTGATTTTTCCAAACTCTTTTTCCATTTGAGAGTATATTTTTTCAAACTGATATAACTGCATTTTTCTTCTCTCTTCCTTTAGTTTTTATCCTCATTTTTTTCAAAAAACACTTGACAGGATAAGCAATATATGTTGTGTAAGCCTTGAATATAAACACATTTCAAGGAGGCACCCTATGACTCAAAACTTTTTAGCTGACTTAAAAACAACACTCGAAAACTGCATTGCTGAACTGGATGAACTTCATTTCATGTTCTGCCAAAACCCGGAAGCTGATTTCACAGGAAATCGTAAACTTTCTTTCCATGATTATATTCAATTTATGGTTCAAATGCAGAGTAAATCTGTTTCAAATGAAATCCTGGATTTCTTTGAGCATTCACTTGCAGCCCCTGCAAAATCTTCTTTTACCCAGCAGCATTTCAAACTCCAACCGGAAGGATGGAGCTTTCTGTTCCATATTTTTGTGGAACAGTGCAGGGAACTTTCTGATCAGCCCTATCACGGCTATCGCCTTTTAGCATGTGATGGTTCCGATGTCAATATAGCACGAGACCCAGAGGATGAAAGAACTTTTATCCATGAAGGCGAAAAGGGTTACAATGCGATTCACGTCAATGCTCTTTACGATATCATGAACCATACTTACTGTGATTTTCTGGTTCAGGGAAAAAAGAAGCTTCATGAACGTGCTGCACTGAATACCATAACTGACCGTTATCCCGATTCTGTGCCGGCAATTTTAATGGCAGACCGGGGATATGAAAGCTTCAATGTCTTTGCTCATCTTATTCAAAAGAATATGAAATTCATTATTCGCATGAAAGACATCAACAGTAACGGCATTCTTTCCGCTTATGATCTACCTGACAGTCAGTTCGATACCCATATAAAAACCACTCTTACCAGACGCCATACAAAAGAAACTCTTGGGGATCCCAATACGTATACCATTCTTCAGCAGACTACCGATCTGGATTTCCTGGATGAAAACTGTACATATTATGATATCGAATTCCGTATTGTTCGTATTCTTCTTGATAATGGGACCTACATCTGCATTGCCACAAATCTTTCGGAAGAAGACTTCCCCTTAGAAGAGATTAAAAAGCTTTACAGAATGCGCTGGAGCGAGGAAACAAGCTTTCGTGAGCTGAAATACACCATAGGTCTTGTTAACTGGCATAGCAGCAAGTATGACGGGATCCTTCAGGAACTCAATGCCCGGATGATACTATATAACTTCTGCGAATTTGTGACAGCTCAGGCCGTTGTGAGAACACGAGATAACACAAAGCATATCTACAAAATAAATTTCGCCACCGCAGTCAACATATGCAGAGCATATTTAAAACATAGCAGTGACGAAATTGAGACCATGCTTCTCATACAAAAGCACCTGACACCAGTCAGGAGCAACCGTAAATATCCTATCCGCCTCCGTCCAAAGAGAAATAGGGATTTCATGTATCGAGCGGCTTAAATATCATCACTATTATACTTCTTTTTCAGACAGATCTGCAATCTGTCTTTTTGGTATACGAAATTGTATTTTATGTTCTTCACAGGTAGTCATCTGGGGGGGCAGACAGGACTTCCCATTGAACATAATATTTCTTAACTGAACCATGTTTTCTAAAGTCAAATAACGTGATATACTGTTTTTATCAGACGAAATGCTTATCTAAATGACATTGATAAAAATATATGTATGATAAATTTATACATATCTTTTTCAGTTTCCTTTTATTCCGCAGCAGATTCTGCTTAATTGCCCCTTCTGACATCTTATGTCTGGCGGCAATATTTTTAATGGATTCCATTACCCAATATCTCTGGACAAAATATCCCTGTCCCTGTCAGATAAACCGCCCAGGAAACGATTGATGATTTCTATCAGTTCCTCAGCTTCCATATGTTCATCTAAAATATGCGTTCTAGCGGTATTTAAACTTTCTACCTCTTCCGTTATGTTTGCAATATGCATATCCATCCGTTTTGCCGCATGCTTTTTTCTTAACATATCAATTGCGAATCCTCTTGTAATTTTTCCTAAGAAAGCTACCAGTTTTGGCGGCCTTTGGGGTGGGATATACCGCCATGCCGCAAACCATGTATCATTTACACACTCCTCGGAATCTTCCCTATTCATAAGAATCTTCCACGCAATAGAATAACAAGTGGAATTATACTTTTTATCAACTAATTGTATTGCATTTTCATCTCTTCTCCAGAACAAGTCTATAATATAAGTATCTTCCATACAGCGTTCTCCGATTTCGTACTTTCAAACATCCTGTGCAAATATCATAACAAAAAAGGCTCTCATAATAAACATCGTATTTCTTATGCTTTGGTTACGCTTTCTCTTCAAATTTCTGTTTCATGCTCTTATCTTCATCTACAATTCGTAGTATTCCCCCAATGGTGCAGAAACTTATTTTCGTTCTATATTCAAAAATTTCTGCCAAAGTGAGCTGTTTATATGTTATCATGTAGGTATATCTCCTTTAGGTGGATTAGTTAATTAGTTTCTAGTCAATTCTATTTTACCATAAACCTTGAGGAGATATTTTATTTTAACGACAAAAAACACCGTATTTATGCAGTGTTTGGCGTTTCGCAAACGCCTATACGTATTCACTAAATGAAAGGAGACAAATATATGCAAGCAAAATCAAAAAACCTAATTATTGGGTGCATTGCTACAATGGCCATCGTTGCAACTATTTCAACTGTGCATGGACATGTCTGTTTGGATAAACCCTTCACTTCTCATGAACATACCTGGGAAATTATTGAAATCAAAGAGGGAAAGGAATATATTTCTTGTCCGTGCGGCTGTATGGAAACACGAGATCACAATCACAAGTGAAATATCGCACGCATTGAAGGGAATACTCTATTTTTTGTTGTGACTGTGGATGCAATGAGAGTTGTGACCTTAGTATGTTTGAGGAAGTGTCAGTTTGACACTTCTCAGGCTTACTGAAGTGGAAACCCTCGGTATGAGGACAGCCTATTTTGCTGTACTACATAGACGGTTCCGTGATATAGTGTTTCAGCCTAACCCCGGTATCCCTGCAGATTGTCGCATGTTTTCAGTTTCCTATTATGTAATCAATCCGTCTTTTTTGTCCGTTCTGTTTTTTCTTCTGCTGTCTGGCAGCTCTCTTTCTGTTTTTCAGGTTTTGTGAAGTCAACTTTACAGAATTTACTTTTCTCTTTCTCAAACCAATTTAAACTTTTCTAAACAAGGGGCCGTTGTCTGTTTCTTTTTATTTTACCCTGATTCTTCTTCCCCAGGATACCCAGTCTCCGTAAGCTTTCCTTCCGTTAATTTTGGCCCATGGGCGGACTCTCAGAGTATAGGTTCCGGGCTTCACGCCTGTAATCCTTGTATAGGTTGTCCGATTGTTCCGTTTATATACGGTGGTTCCGCCTGTAGATCTCAGTTCCATATCTGCTCTTGCAAATCCTTTTGGTACGCCAACTGTTACAGACACAGCTCCTTTACTTGTTTTTACAGTTTTAATCTTCACCCTCTCTGTGGGAATTCCGTTCTTTACTACTACTTTTACTGGATAACTCCATGCCCCAAACCTTTTCCCGGACACATTTCCATCATAATAATCCCTGTTGTACGCATGGATTCCCAGATAATACGTGCCGTTTTTTACATTTGTGAAGGTGATGGTCTTTGCATCCTGATTCTTCGCCACCTTCACATAATTCTCAGGTCTGTCAACCCAGCTTTTCTTTGTCAGAACCGCATCGAAACCTTCGCTGTTTGCGCAGTCATAAGCCGCTGCCTTAATAGTTGACCCCTGTACTTTCACATCTTTTATCGTTGCTCCTTCCGGATAAGGCGGTGCAATATGAGGACAATTCTGGGAAATTATATAAGATAATTCTATTCCTCCTGTGATGGAAACCTTAAAAATATCAGTAGCTACCTGTTCTTCTGCTTTCGGAAAAACCTGAATTATCGTATTTTCCCCCGGCATAACAACTCCCGTGTCTTCGTCAATATAGAACCATGCCCTGAAATGTTCCGTATCCTCAAAATCAACTGTGACAGGTTTTTGCCCATTGTTGCATATTGTAATCAACCGTGATGGGCACATCAACATATCCGGCTCTGGTTCTACATCATCCCATGAATCGTACTCTTCCTGAGTAATTGTGAGAAATCTCGTACCACTATTTGGTACACAGTTAACCTCGTAATCCTCCTCTGATTCCCCACGAACGAGAACCCGTATCCTGCACTCTGCCTGAATTCCTTCTTCTGTTTCCATGACAAAAGTTTCTTCATGAATCCCCTGAGAAAGATTTGGCTTTACATAAATATCCACTGCAACAGCTTCTCCGGGCTTAACCTTATTCCCAACTTTCATCGGAAGTCTTCCCTCATATAATAATGGATGCTCTAAATGTTCAAGTCTAAAATCATTCAATTCTGAAATGGATTTGATCTGCCAGCTCTCTGTACCTGTATTTTTTATCTCTAGCCTTTCCCAACCACTGCCGTTTACTCCAGTCTGTCCCAAATCAAGGATTTCACTAGAAACTGTCGCCTCATATTTCTCATATCTCATTTCACTGTCTGAATCCACAGTATCCTCGAAAATAGCTGAAGCTTCCGATACATTGCCTTCCTGCTCTGTGGTTTCCGAAATAAATGTTTCCTCTCCAGCAGAAAAATCGGCTGCCAATACCGGCTGACCGGTAACGATCACAGCAGAAAGAAACAGCGATAAAAATGTTTTGCCTCTCCTTCTCATAATACTTTGCCTTCTTTCCATCATTATACCTCGTTATAATGTTACGTTTATGTTAACAATTGTATCATATATGTAATATTTTTTCAACAATCTTTTTTTATTTAACATATTTAACTATGCAGAAAAAGCGGCTTGAAAAGCCGCTTTTTTCTACCTTTGCAGGAACCCAATCTCTGTAAAGATAAGTTTCGTTATTTAAATTCAATGGAAGAAAATCTGTAGATGTAGTCTTCCCCCGGATGTTTACCATTATCGCCCGCAATCGGACTGTTCGCATTAACCGACACAATCATATTGTTTGTATTTCTGTCAATCGCTACGGATTCCATTTCAAAACTAAAGAACTTTGATTCATCCAGTTCATTGTTAAAGGCAAAATCCGGAATTAAAACAGGATATTTCTTGCCATCTTTAAATTTCATTGTTTTAGTTCTGCTCATATCAATGTGTAGTACCCTGCTTCCACTGGTTTGCACATCACCATTAGGAAAATATTCCAGTTTTTTCGTCGTAACAATAAATAATCCGTATTTGTCACTGTAATTGATTCCCTGAAGCACTTCATAACCGGTATTCATAAAATATTTTGTTTGATCAACCACAACTTTTCCTGCTGAGAAGTGTACAATACACAGTTTATATATTTTTTTATCTTCTTCACCCTCTGCACCGGTTTCGGTAAGAAGAATAAACTGATTGCCTTTGTAATGGCTGATTGCGTTTGTCCGGTTTTCCCAGGTATACCTATTATAGGGCCATTCTTCAGATGTACTGCCCATAGTAAGCTTCACAACCGAATATTCACCTTTTCCATTAGGTTCCGCACAGGTAACATACAATTCATGATTGTATATATCCATTCCATTGGCATGATACAGACATTTTTTCTCTCCCGGTACTACCTTATTAGCCAGTCTTTTTACGCCCTTCGTACTGCTTGTGTAATCCTCAAATTCCCAAATGGCTGCTGCGCACTTACTCGGTTCTTTATATTCTCCATTTGTACCGGCTTTTATACCATACAACTTTTGAGTTCTGTCATCCCCATCAAATGCTAACGCGCCAAAATTTGTCGTTTTAATATTTCCTATTTCCTTATTGTCTACTTTCATTCCCTTGGCAAGAGCGCAGTTAAAACTATAAGTACCTTTTTCATAAGTAATTCCATTCAGGACAGAAAAACGGTCCTCTGCTTTCCCGGTTCCTGTAATTACATTTGCAGCCAGTACAAGATGACCTGCTTTCATACAAATAGATTCCAGATTATACTGCTTATACCCTTTCATCTCAACATTAATAACTCCGTCTGGAATATATGAATTCACATTACTTCTGTAATCCACATGTACAATTCTGTTTCTTCCGGCAGACAATTCATCATTTGTCAGAATAAACAGACCGTAGTCTAAATGGTAATAAATATCCTGGATACGGCTTGTATATCCATATCCTCTGTTTGTAACCTTAAATTCATGAACTACTTCATAACTATTAGAACTCTCCAATCTCAGTTTTTTTACAATCAGAGTATCGTTATCTGCATCGTTGGAGCCTCGTGCAAGAATGAAAAATTCATTTGCCGCACCTGTATGTGCAATTCCAAGCGCTCCATACTGAAATTCACTTACAATATCAAACTCCTTAATAACATTACCGGCAGTATCCATTTTTACAATCTTTGCAGTATTTCCATATCCCGCTGTATCTTCAGCAAGCATAAATAATTCTGTGCCGATTTTGCTAAGCCCTAATGCAAAATATCCCAAACCGGTTTTAACTGCCACAGCCTGTGCATCTGCGTTTGAATAATCCGGTGTTTTATATAAGGTTGTTACCTTTCCGCTTGTTTTCACACTGTACATAGTGTCTCCGCTGATTGTAATTCCCGCTACATTCGTCGCAGCTCCTGCATCCACAATTTTTGCTCCTGCTGTAGGTGTCGCTGAAATAACAAGTGTTTTTCCATTAAATGTTCCTGGCATATAAAATATCCTCCTTCTGTTTTTTGCAGACCCTTATAGTTTTATTGGTCTGTTTCATAAGCGCTTACATAAAATAAAAACCCGTTTTCTCTATTTTCGGAAACTGCTTTTTATATTTTTTTATTGATTTCTTTTGTATCTGCCATAATGTACTCTTTTACCTCTGTAATATCCCTCTCGATAACACTTAATACATTAAATTTTTCTGTTAATGCTGACAGTAATTCCTGATACTGTTTTTCCCGCTCTTCCTGTCTTGCCGAAAATCTTTCATTTGATTTCACAATGTAGATCAAAAGAAATACTGCCAATACTGCCCATATCCCTTGAGATAATGCAGCATCCGCTGGGCGTTTTAACAAGGTCGTTGCCGCACTGCACCTTCGTTCCGAACATCGGCCGCACGATCCCCGAACAACATTCATTACGATGGCGAAAAAAGCGGGCGTAGATGAGTACGTTGTGAAACGTCTTGCCGGTCACAAGATCACAGACGTAACCGAGGCGGTCTATACAATCCGTGATATTGAGTGACTCAGAGATGAGATAGAAAAAATGCCGTAACCCTTGTGGTTGCGGCATTTCTTTTCCTGTGATCGGCTCTTCTTTTTGTTTCCTTCGCTCTGTTGCCTACTTGTTACCTACCTGTTTGCCTATCTTGCCATTTTCAAGGCTTCTCACCGTGTCTCAAATTACTTTCTCATTTTTTGATCTAAACTAAGAAAAGTACCGCAGCCCTTGGAACTACGGTACTTTCTAGGTTTGTTGACTCTTTGATTAAAAAGGTTTGATTAGAACTTTCCAGCCTTATCAGCTTCCTCAATGGAAACAGCTACTGCAACTGTCATACCAACCATCGGGTTGTTACCAGCGCCGATGAGACCCATCATCTCTACGTGAGCCGGTACAGAAGAAGAACCAGCGAACTGTGCATCAGAGTGCATACGTCCTAATGTATCTGTCATACCGTAGGAAGCTGGACCTGCTGCCATGTTGTCCGGGTGAAGTGTACGTCCTGTACCACCACCGGAAGCAACTGAGAAGTATTTCTTACCTGCTTCAAGACGTTCTTTCTTGTATGTACCTGCAACCGGATGCTGGAAACGTGTCGGGTTTGTGGAGTTACCTGTGATAGAAACGTCAACGTCTTCTTTCCACATGATAGCAACACCTTCCGGAACGCTGTTAGCGCCGTAGCAGTTAACTTTTGCACGAAGTCCTTCGGAGTATGCTTTTCTGAATACTTCTTTAACTTCGTTCTTGTATGGATCGTATTCTGTCTCTACATATGTAAAGCCGTTGATACGGGAGATGATCTGAGCAGCATCTTTACCAAGACCGTTCAGGATAACACGTAATGGTTTCTGACGAACTTTGTTAGCTTTCTCAGCGATACCGATAGCACCTTCAGCTGCTGCGAAGGACTCATGTCCAGCCAGGAAGCAGAAGCACTCTGTTTCTTCTTCAAGAAGCATCTTGCCAAGGTTACCATGTCCAAGACCTACTTTACGTGTATCAGCAACGGATCCAGGAATACAGAATGCCTGAAGTCCTTCACCGATAGCTGCTGCTGCATCTGCTGCTTTCTTACATCCTTTTTTGATTGCGATCGCAGCACCTACTGTATATGCCCAGCAAGCGTTCCCAAAACAGATCGGCTGAATGCCTTTGATCTGATCGTAAACATTAAGACCTGCGTCTTTTGTGATTTTCTCAGCTTCTTCGATAGAAGCAATGCCATAGCTGTTTAAAACAGAATTGATCTTGTCAATTCGTCTCTCATATGATTCAAATAAAGCCATTTCCTGTTACCTCCTAAATTATTCTTTTCTTGGGTCGATAATTTTAACAGCGTCTGCAACACGGCCGTACTGACCTTTTGCTTTTTCCCATGCAGTATTCGGGTCATCGCCTTTTTTGATGAAATCAGTCATTTTTCCAAGGCTTACGAACTGATATCCGATGATCTCATCATCTGCATCAAGAGCAATACCTGTTACATAACCTTCTGCCATTTCAAGGTAACGAGGTCCTTTTTTCAGAGTTCCATACATTGTACCAACCTGAGAACGAAGTTTACAAAAGTCGTTATCATCACACGTCAGAACAAACTTGATGAGTTTATGCAGGCAATGAATGAGATCGGCGTTACCGGTATCACAATCACAAACGTTTTAGGATGCGGTGTACAGAAAGGTGCTCCTGCTTACTACCGTGGTGTTGAGATGGAAATGAATCTTCTTCCGAAGATCAAGATTGAAATCGTTGTCAGCCTCGTACCTGTTAAGAAAGTCATTGAAACTGCAAAAGCTGTCCTTCACACAGGTGAGATTGGTGATGGTAAAGTATTCGTATATGATATCGAAAATGTAGTGAAGATCCGTACCGGAGAAGAAGGTTATCTCGCTCTCCAGGATACTAAATAGGCCTCCACTCATAATAAATATCCAAATAAAACAAGAAAAACCCGGGAAATTGATACAAAATCATTTCCTGGGTTTTTCTTGTTATTTCCGCGGTGACAATCTCGGCAGATTCCAGTGATAATGAGCCGCAAGATAACGGATCAACACTACTACCACCGATGACACTACCATAGCCTCTACATTTCCCACAAAACGATTCATGTACACGCATACGATCGCACCGATAATAGAAGCGCAGGCATAAATATGCTTTACAAAAATATAAGGCGGCACACTTGCCATCATATCACGCAGCAGACCGCCGCCAACTCCTGTGATCGTTCCAAGAAACACAAGCAGAAACGCATTATCCATATAACCCTGGCGGATTCCTGCATTAACACCCACTACCGTAAAAATACCAAGTCCCGCAGAATCCAGCACCAGCATAAACTTATCGTATGTCTCACGCCTGTGTCCTTCCAGAAGTTCTCTCTTAAAATAAAAAATAAAGAAAACAATGCACGAGGTAAGCACAGATACAAGTGCATATACCGGATTTGTAAATACAGCCGGTGGAATGACCCCCAGCACCACGTCTCTGATCATGCCGCCTCCCACCGCAGTTGCTACTCCAAGAACGCTGACGCCAAAAATATCCATATTACGCTCTACTCCTACCATTGCTCCGGAAGCTGCAAACGCGATCGTACCTGCCATTTCCATAATAAATGTCATGATTGACTGATAATCCATATCTAATTTAACTCCTGATTATTTTTCTTTAACATAATATCAGAGCCAAAAGACATTCTTCCTCTTCTTCTGACTCTAATATCCAGAATAACATATATTACTGTTCGCTGGCAATATCCCGCATAATATTTTACTTATCCGGCAACAACTGTTTTACGGATGCTCCTTTAAACAAAGTACCATCTACTGTGAATCGGTCGATCAATGTCGTCTTCGGGTTCTCAATCAGATCGATCAGTTTCTCCGCTGCGATTCTGCCAATTGCAACCGTATTCTGACAAAGTGTAGTCAGCTTAGGTTCCAGAATCTTCGCGATCGTGATTCCATCATACCCTGCAATAGAAATATCCTCCGGAATGCGAAGTCCTCTCTCCCTGATCTCATTAATTCCACCTATCGCAGCATAATCATCCGGATAAAGAATGCAGGTCGGCGGCAACGGAAGATCTAACAGCTCCCCTGTCACCATTGCAGCGGTATCCGCATCTCTGTAAGGACATTCCTTAATATAATCATCCGGTATCTCTACTCCCAGTCTCTGTAAGGTTCTGTAAAAGCCAGAAAGTCTCATACGGGTTACAGAAGTATTATCTCCATGAATATAAGCAATGCGTCTGTGTCCCTGCTCATAAACATACGAAACAAGATCTTCCATTCCCTGTGTATTATTGGAAACAACTGCAATATTTCCATCAAACACATGGTCGATCGTTACCACCGGAATTTCCGAACGAATCAGCTCCTGCACCTCATCTGCATAGAAATCCACACACGCGATCACAACTCCATCTACCCCTCTGTAACGGCAATGTTCGTAATAGCTTAGTTTCTGTCCGGAAATTTTTCCGCTCGTAAAGGTAATATCGTACCCTTTCTCCTCTGCGGTCCTTTTGAAGCTTTCCAGCACATGATTAAAATAATCATGCGTAAGTCCACTGGCCGCTTCATCAACAAACATGACTCCGATATTATAGCTTCTCTTCGTCTTTAACGTTCTCGCAGAGGAATTAGGAAGATAGCCCATTTCCGAAGCAGTTCGTAAGATCAGCTTCCTCGTCTCCTCACTGATATCGGAATAACCGTTCAATGCTTTGCTGACACTGGCCACAGAGACATTACACTTTTTCGCAATTTCTTTCATCGAAACCATAGGTATGCCTCCTAAAATTTTCGTAATCGTTTTCGTACTTTCATTGTATAACTACTCGCACAAATTTTCAAGCTTGCAATTCATTTTTTTGTGCATCTTTTATATTTTTTGTATGATTGCACAATTTTAACACCCAATATTTTTCCATTATCACAAATCCAATTCATCATTTTAACGAAAATACCCTCTTATTTTTTGACACTTATTTTTCTGTAAAACAATTGATTTTATCACTGTCTTCCGCTATACTAGAGACAAATAGCAGTAATGCCACGATAATCGTCTGTTTTTATTCTAAACTTATTCGTTTTCGTGTTTGAATTTTCTGTATATTTAAAACAACTGACGCAAAATCATAATAAAACAGGAGGACTTCTTATGAAATTCGGTTATTTCGATGACAACGCCAAAGAATATGTCATCACTACCCCAGATACTCCGCTTCCATGGATCAACTATCTGGGATCTCAGGACTTTTTCTCCCTGATTTCTAACACTTGTGGCGGATACAGTTTCTACAAAGATGCCAAACTTCTTCGTATCACCCGTTACCGCTACAACAATATTCCGGTAGATTCCAACGGAAAATATTACTATATCCATGATGGAGAAGAAATCTGGAACCCAGGTTCCATGCCTTCCAAGACACCACTGGATTCTTATGAATGCCATCACGGAATCGGCTACAGCCGTTTTCTGTCTTCCAAAAATGGATTAAAAGCTGATCTTCTTGCTTTTGTTCCTGTAAACACAACCTGTGAGATTAATAAACTGACTCTCGCAAACACAACTGATGCTCCGAAAACCTTTTCTCTCTTCTCTTATGTAGAGTTCTGCCTCTGGAATGCCGTAGATGACAGTACAAACTTCCAGAGAAATTTAAGTATCGGTGAAGTTGAGATCGAAGGCAGCACTATTTACCATAAAACCGAATATCGCGAACGCCGCAGACATTACAGTTTCTTTAGCGTAAACAGCCCGGTGGATGGTTTTGATACAAGCAGAGATGCTTTCCTTGGTATGAACAACGGAAATGCTTTTCCTGTTGCTGTAAAAGAGAATAAAGCAAGAAATTCTGTTGCAAGCGGATGGTATCCAATCGCAAGCCACCAGATTAATATAACACTTTCTGCAGGAGAATCCAAGGATTTTATTTTTGTTCTGGGATACAGCGAAAATCCACAGGATCAGAAATTTATCGCTCCAAACGTAATCCGCAAGGACGGCGCTCATAAGATTCTCAGACAGTTCCAGACAACCGAACAGGTTGATGCTTCATTTGCCGAGCTGAATGCTTACTGGGACAAGCTTCTCTCCCGTTATCATGTAGAGAGTAACGATGAGCATGTAAATCGTATGGCAAATATCTGGAATCAGTACCAATGTATGGTCACCTTTAATATGTCTCGTTCCGCTTCCTATTATGAATCCGGTACAGGCCGCGGAATGGGATTCCGTGATTCCTGTCAGGATCTCCTTGGTTTCGTACATCTGATTCCGGAACGCGCAAGAGAACGTATCCTCGATATTGCTGCCACTCAGTTTGAAAACGGAAGTGCTTATCATCAGTATCAGCCACTTACCAAGAAGGGTAACCTGGATATCGGAAGCGGTTTCAATGATGACCCGTTATGGCTGATTGCAGCAGTTTCCGCTTACCTGAAAGAAACCGGAGACTTCTCTATCTTAAATGAAATGGTTGACTTTGATAATCAGAAAGAAAAGGCAGCTCCTCTGTATGAGCATCTGCATCGTTCTTTCGAATATACAGCAACTCATCTCGGGCCGCACAAACTTCCACTGATCGGACGCGCAGACTGGAATGACTGTCTGAACCTGAACTGTTTCTCCACAGAACCAGGAGAATCCTTCCAGACAACTGGCCCATCTGAAGGACCTGTTGCAGAATCCGTATTTATCGCAGGTATGTTCGTAAAATACGGAAAAGAATTCGCAGAAATCAGCCGTCATATAGGTGACACCGCGGCTGCCGAAAGAGCAGAAAAAGAAGTAGATCAGATGTATCAGGCAGTACTTGATGCTGGATGGGATGGAGAATGGTTCCTCCGTGCATACGATGCCGAATCTCAGAAAGTCGGTTCCAAAGAATGTAAAGAGGGACAGATTTTCATCGAGCCACAGGGCTTCTGCGTTATGGCTGGAATCGGGGTCAAAGAAGGCCTTGCCGAAAAAGCTCTGGATTCTGTCAAAGAGCGTCTTGATACGAAATATGGCATTATGATCCTGCAGCCGGCTTATACCCAGTATTATCTGAATCTTGGAGAAATTTCCTCCTACCCGCCGGGATATAAAGAAAATGCAGGTATCTTCTGCCACAACAATCCGTGGGTTTCTATCGCAGAAACCGTAATCGGACGCGGTAACAGGGCGTTTGAGATTTACAAGAAGACTTGTCCGTCCTATATCGAGGGCATAAGTGAGATTCATTGCACAGAGCCGTACATATATTCACAGATGGTTGCAGGTGCTGACGCAGTCTTCCATGGTCAGGCAAAGAACAGCTGGCTGACCGGTACAGCAGCATGGACTTTCTGGAATCTGTCTCAGGCAATCCTGGGTGTACAGCCATCCTATGATGGACTCTGCATCAATCCATGTATTCCGGAAGGCTTCGGTGATTTCAAACTTACCAGAACTTTCAGAGATGCTGTTTATTATATCGACGTTAAAAATCCTGATAATGTTCAGAAGGGTGTTAAGAAAGTCGTTGTAGACGGAAAAGAACATGAAGGATGCCTGATTCCATTTGAAGAAGGCAAGAAAGAATATCATGTAACTGTATACATGGGATAATAGAAACTATCTGTCGCAAACTTGTACAGCACTACATATCTTTTGCAAGCAAGAGATATGTACAATCTGCTTTTACTATTTGGTACAATTCATAAAAGTAAAACCAGCTAATGACAATATTTCGTCTGGCGTATTTTGCAATTCGATGAAATATTATCAGATAGCTGGTTTTTTAACTTTCTATAAGTTCAGAAAAAATTTTATCTGCTACTTAAACTTTTTCTCATTCTCAGGATATTCTGTCCATCCATATATTCATAGGAAACTTCATCCATTATTTTCTTAACCATATAAATTCCAAGACCACCAATTTCTCTCTCTTCCAGATTCAGGGTTATATCCGGATCTTTGTTCTCCAACGGATTATAGGGAATTCCCTGATCAATAAAAACCAGAACGATCATTCCTTTCTCTATTCCAGCCTGTACCGAAGCTTTTCCACCATCAGCGCCATAAGCATAATATGAAATATTTCCAAATATTTCATCAATAACAACATCTATCTGCATCTGAATCTTCATAGGGCAGCAATTTTCTTCTAAAATATCATTTACAAAATTTGTTACAACATCAATGTTCTCTACTTTTGCTTCAACTGTAATATCCTTCAAATCCCTTCTCCTTCCTGCAAGTTGTTTTCTGGAGTGTGTTTAAAAAATCATTCCGAAATACAGCTGGTTCTTTTTGCCTCTAATAATAACCAGTGCACTAACAAATTCCAAAAAAGGGTTCTGTTCTCATCACAAAACCCTTTTTATAAATTACTCGATTGTTAATATATCACTGAATCCTGTAATTTCAAATATTTCCTCTATAACCTCGCTGACATGGGTCAATTTGAAATCTCCTTTTTTATTCATATATTTCTGTACTTTCAGGAGTACACGCAAGCCTGCTGATGAAATATACTCCAGATCCGTCAGATCAAATACAAGCTCCTGTGTATCTTTCAGTTCCTTTTCCATAAAGGCTTCCAGTTCCGGCGCCGTCGTTGTATCTAATCTGCCTGATAATAATACAGTATCTTTTGTTCCTTCACTTTGCTTTTCGATCTTAAGACTCATTTTATTCTCCCTTCAAATTATAAAAATTTCTATTAAATTTCCTTCAAATTATATTGCCTATATTATACATGATTTTTTCTGAGATTTGAAGAAGTAATTTTTTGCGTTTCTAAACAAAGCAATGTACGTTTGATGATCCGAAAAATGAAATTGAAAAAATAAAGAAATGACATCCTGCGGCAGAGCTTATCTGCCGCTTTTTTCATGTCCAAAAGTGTTAGCTACGTGTGTTAGCTACGTGTTAGCTACTCAAATTTTTTTGTGCTTTTTGAAACTGTTTCGTTCTAAAGCCGTACCTTTTATCTCCACATAACAAAAGTGCCGCAAACCCTTGAGTTTGCGGCACTTTCAACGCGCTTACACTTTATTTTCTTTTATATGAATTAGAACTTGCCAGCTTTAGCAGCTTCCTCAATGGAAACAGCTACTGCAACAGTCATACCAACCATCGGGTTGTTACCTGCTCCGATAAGACCCATCATCTCTACATGAGCCGGTACGGAAGAAGAACCAGCGAACTGTGCATCAGAGTGCATACGTCCTAATGTATCTGTCATACCATAGGAAGCCGGGCCTGCTGCCATGTTGTCTGGGTGAAGTGTACGTCCTGTACCACCACCGGAAGCAACAGAGAAGTATTTCTTTCCTGCTTCAAGACGTTCTTTCTTGTATGTACCTGCAACCGGATGCTGGAAACGTGTCGGGTTTGTGGAGTTACCTGTGATAGAAACGTCAACGTCTTCTTTCCACATGATAGCAACACCTTCCGGAACGCTGTTTGCGCCGTAGCAGTTAACTTTTGCACGAAGACCTTCAGAATAGGATTTTCTGAATACTTCTTTAACTTCGTTCTTGTATGGATCGTATTCTGTCTCTACATATGTAAAGCCGTTGATACGGGAGATGATCTGAGCAGCATCTTTTCCAAGACCGTTCAGGATAACACGTAATGGTTTCTGACGAACTTTGTTTGCTTTCTCAGCGATACCGATAGCACCTTCAGCTGCTGCGAAAGACTCATGTCCAGCCAGGAAGCAGAAGCACTCTGTCTCTTCTTCAAGAAGCATTTTGCCAAGGTTACCATGTCCAAGACCTACTTTACGTGTATCAGCAACGGATCCAGGAATACAGAAAGCCTGAAGTCCTTCACCGATAGCTGCTGCTGCGTCTGCTGCTTTCTTGCATCCTTTTTTGATTGCGATAGCAGCACCTACTGTATATGCCCAGCAAGCGTTCTCGAAACAGATCGGCTGAATGCCTTTGATCTGATCGTAAACATTAAGACCTGCGTCTTTTGTGATTTTCTCAGCTTCTTCGATAGAAGCAATGCCATAGCTGTTTAAAACAGAATTGATCTTGTCAATTCGTCTCTCATATGATTCAAATAAAGCCATTTCCTGTTACCTCCTAAATTATTCTTTTCTTGGGTCGATAATTTTAACAGCGTCTGCAACACGGCCGTACTGACCTTTTGCTTTTTCCCATGCAGTATTCGGGTCATCGCCTTTTTTGATGAAATCAGTCATTTTTCCAAGGCTTACGAACTGATATCCGATGATCTCATCATCTGCATCAAGAGCAATACCTGTTACATAACCTTCTGCCATTTCAAGGTAACGAGGTCCTTTTTTCAGAGTTCCATACATTGTACCAACCTGAGAGCGAAGTCCTTTACCAAGGTCCTCAAGTCCAGCGCCTACCGGAAGTCCGTCTTCTGAGAATGCAGACTGTGTACGTCCGTAAACGATCTGAAGGAAGAGTTCTCTCATAGCTGTATTAATCGCATCACAAACTAAGTCAGTGTTCAGTGCCTCCATTACAGTCAGGCCCGGAAGAATCTCGGAAGCCATAGCTGCTGAATGAGTCATACCTGAACATCCGATAGTCTCAACCAGTGCTTCCTGGATGATACCTTCTTTAACATTTAATGTAAGCTTGCAGGCACCCTGCTGTGGTGCACACCAGCCAACACCGTGTGTAAGACCGGAAATGTCTTTGACTTCTTTTGCCTGTACCCATTTAGCTTCTTCTGGGATTGGAGCGGCGCCATGATGAACGCCCTGTGCAACTGGGCACATTTCTTCTACTTCGCGTGAATAAATCATTGTAAAACTCCTTTCAAGTATAGATTAACTTCATGTTGTTATACCCGCCACTATGCGGAACTGCTGAATGAACCACATAATGCAGATCTCTGCCGTCTGCTGAATGACTGCAGATGAGTATGCCTAACAACCTAGTGTTATTTTCTCACAAAAGTGGAGATTCGTCCAGTCATAATTTGTAAAATTTTTAACTATCTTTGATTTTTTTGTCTCTGGCAGATACTTTCTTTACTGATTTGTCAGCCTTTTAGGCAATTTGCATAAACAGATACAATTTATAGCGTTTATGTGATACAATAGACAAATATACCAATAAGTTGATTTCTAAAATAATCTTACATTTAAATTTCCGCGTTGTCGTCGGTTGCCATAGCCACCGCCATGTCTTCTTTCGCTCTAAAACAAAAAATTTATTCAGTGAAATTGTTTCAAAAATCAACTTGTCAGCCATACTAAATTATAAAAAAGCAAGTATATCAGAAATTGTATTACCAAAGAAAGGATTTTCATCATGACAACATCATTACCTGCTTCTTTTCTTCCCGAACGATTTCGGGTTCTGAGCGGAAGTGCTTTAAAATTAATCGCGATCATCCTGATGCTTATCGACCATACAGGTGTAATGATTCTGTATAACTATCCACCTGCAAATGCAATACTTTTCAGTTTTGGTGGAGTGGATTACAGCTGGTATCGTATTTTCCGTGATATCGGAAGGGCGGCTTTTCCTATTTTCTGTTTTCTGTTAGTCGAAGGATTTCTGCACACCCATAACCGCAGAAAATACGGACGAAATCTCTTTTTATTCGCATGTATTTCTGAAATTCCGTGGAATTTCATGTTTACAAATACCTGGCGATACGAGAAACAGAACGTCTTTTTTACCCTGTTTCTGGGATATCTGGCCTTCTGCGCCCTTGAATACTTCTGGGATAATCAGAAGATGCAGTTTGTATGCATACTGGCATTACTCGCTGTCTCCGTTTTTCTTAAGGCAGATTACGGATGGAGGGGGTTTGTTTTCCTGCTTATCATGTACTGGTTTCGCAATGAAAAAACTGCCCAGGCTATCATCGGAAGCTGCTGGCTTTATTATGAATGGAAAGCCTGCTTTGCATTTCTCTCCATTAATATGTATAACGGAGAACGTGGATTTGTGAAAGGAAAATTTCTGAAATATGTCTTTTACTGGTTTTATCCGGTACATATCATAATTCTGGTGATTCTCAGACAGCTTCTGTTCTTCCGGTAAAATGCGTTTGAAAACGTCCTGAGCTTTTGTTATTCTTCATAGAAAAAGGTGTTAAGAAACCTCTGTTCTTCATCCGTTTCTTAACACCTTTTTCTATTTCACTGTTTCTCTACAATTTCAGCTTTTGATTTATAGATATGGTTTGCAGGTACACAGCCTCTTACAGAGGAAAGCGGATAAATATTGCAGCAGCGTCCGATTACAGTTCCAGGATTTAATACAGAACCGCATCCTACTTCTACATTATCTCCCAGCATAGCGCCAAATTTCTTAAGTCCTGTCTCGATCTTCTCTTCACCATCTTTTACGATAACTAACCTTTTATCTGATTTTACATTGGAACAGATGGAGCCTGCTCCCATATGGGATTTATAACCCAGAACCGCATCACCCACATAATTATAATGAGGAACCTGCACTTTGTTAAAAAGCACTGCGTTCTTAAGCTCTGTTGAATTTCCTACTACTGCTCCCTCACCTACAATAGCTTTTCCGCGGATAAATGCACAGTGGCGTACCTCTGCTTCTTTTCCGATAATGACCGGTCCGTTAATGCAGGCTGTCGGTGCTACTTTCGCGCTCTTTGCAATCCATACATCTTCTGACGGATGATTATATTCTTCTTCACTTAAAGTCTGTCCCAGTTTCAGGATAAAATCGCCAATCTCCGGTAACACTTCCCATGGATAGGTTTTTCCTTCAAATAAATCCTTTGCAATCGTTTCATTTAAATCCAGAAGATTCGCAATCGTGAAATCCTTTAACATCCTGTTTTCCTCTTTTCTTTAATTATTATTTTCATTTTTCTCATATTTTGCCCGGATAAACATTTTATGATTTTTGATAAGTACGTGACCGCCCTGCTCTGGCTGTTGTTTTTGTATTGGTTTTGCCAACTTGGATTTTATAATTAACAGCTGCCGCGTCAAAAAACTGTCGCAGATAAGGTTGGAAATTACTGTCCTCCACCTGTTTCGTACGCACTCTTACAAAATGTTCCAGCTTATCCATATATTCCTGCTCTGTGATACTTCCCTCCGCCACATAATTGAGACCTTTTTCCCAGCTTGCTGTAAGTTCCGGGTTCAGAAGCTGTCTGATAGAACAATTTACCACATCAAAAATCATCTCACCCAGAAGTGTCGGTGTGATCATCTGCGTTTTCTTATTCAGTGCCAGATATTTGATATTGAACAGTTTCTTCAGAATCTCAGCTCTGGTTGCACTGGTGCCGATTCCGCAGCTCTTGATCTGAGCACGAAGTTCCTCATCCTCGATCAGCTGTCCGGCATTCTCCATGGCAAGAATCATAGAACCGGAATTGTAACGCTTCGGCGGTGATGTTTCACCCTCTTTGATACTCAGGTCATCTACCGAGAGTATATCACCTTTCTTCAGGTTCTGCAATGCAGCCAGTAGTCTGGTGTCGCACGCCATATCCTCTGAAGAATTATCTGAGCCATTTTTTTCATTATCTGAATCCGCATCACTTCCGGCATTTCCAGCTGCGCTGGCTTGGTTTGCTCCATTTACTGCGTCTGCTGCCTTTCGTTTCGCAAAAGAATTTGAGGCAATCTTTAAATAACCTTCATCCAGCAGTACTTTAAATGAAGAAAAGAAGCTCTCTCCCTGTATCTTTGTCACAAGACTGACCTTCTGATATACTGCCGGCGGATAGAAAATACAAAGAAATCTCCTTACGATTGTCTCATATACACGCTGCGCAGTAAGAGAAACGCTTCTCAATGCATTTAGTCCCTGTCCAGTCGGAACGATGGCATAATGGTCTGTAATCTGTTTGTCATTGACATATCGGGTCTTTGCCAGATTCTTATAGTTTCCCTGCTCAATAATGTGCTGCGCGATTTCTGTTGTGTGTTCATAATTGCGCAATCCGGAAATATTTTTATAAATCTCTTTAGCCGCCGCTGTTGAGAGCACACGCGCATCGGTTCTCGGATATGTGACCAGTTTCTTCTCATACAGTTCCTGTACGATTTTCAGCGTTTCATCCGGACTGATTTTAAACAGCTTTGAGCATACATTCTGAAGTTCTGCCAGATTAAATAAAAGCGGGGGATTTTTATTTTCTTTCTTTCTTTCAACCTTGTCCACCACACATTGCAACGGCTGGTTGACAGACAACTCCTGTATCAGCTTCTCTGCGTATGCTTTCTCTTTAAATCCGTTTTCTTTATACAGATAAGGAGTCTGGAAATACCGGCTGCCCTTAACAGCCCTCCACTCCCCTTCAAAGTTTTCTCCCTCAAGCGCAATGCTGCTGAGCACCCGGTAAAACGGTGTTTTTACAAATACCCGAATCTCCCGTTCTCTTCGCACTACCATTCCAAGCACACAGGTCATCACACGCCCAACGGAAATGGCCTGATGTTTCGTATTTAAATAATTTGACACACTGTTTCCATATCGCAGTGTCAGCACGCGGGAAAAATTTATTCCCATCAGATAGTCTTCTTTCGCCCGAAGATAGGCTGAAGCGGAAAGATTGTCATAAGCAGACAGATCTTTTGCCTCTCTGATTCCTCGCATGATTTCTTCTTCTGTCTGAGAGTCGATCCAGACTCTCTTTTCTTTCTTTCCATGGACACCTGCCATCTGTGCGACCAGACGATAGATATATTCTCCTTCACGTCCGGAGTCGGTACACACGTAAATAGTATCCACATCTTCCCTGTTTAACAGTCCTTTTACAATCTCAAACTGTTTCTGTACCCCAGGGATTATTTCATATTTAAATTCGCGCGGCAAAAAAGGCAGGGTATCTAAACTCCACCTTTTGTATTTGATATCATATTTTTCCGGGTAGCTCATGGTGACCAGGTGTCCGACACACCAAGTCACCACACTGTCTGAAGATTCCAGGTAGCCGTCCCGTCTTTGTCCGTTGATTTTCAAAGCTTTCGCGAATTCCTGTGCCACACTGGGCTTTTCGGCTATGTATAAAGCTTTTGACATATTATTTATCTGCACTCATCTTTCTAAGCGGCCATGCCAGTAATAAGGCACCACCCACCATATTTCCTAATGTTACAACTACCATGCTCTTAACCATGGCTCCGATGGATAATCCAGGTACCAGACAGTATGCGGTAACAAAGATTCCCATATTTGCGATGCAGTGCTCAAATCCACTTACAACGAATCCTGAGATACACATGGTAATCATCAGAAATCTTCCTGCATCACTTTTCAGTTTCATACCACAGAGTACACCAAGACAGACGAAGAAGTTGCAAAGCACTGCTCTGAAAAACATCTGTCCAAGCGAGATACTCAGCTTGTTTCCGATAAATCCCGCAAAATAATCTGCAGTTCCGGATGCTCCTGCCCATGCAAAAAGCACTGCCATAATAAAACATCCTACAAAGTTTCCGAGGTAGCTTACACCCCATACCTTGCCAGCTTCTTTCCAGCTTACCTGTTTATCAAAGGCTCCGAATGCCATTACCATATTATTACCGGTAAAAAGTTCACCGCCTACGAAGCTGATCAAAAGTACTGCAATCGAGAATACCAAAGCTCCCAGAAATTTTCCCCATTCCGGCGTGGTCTTGGAGAAAACATTTCCAACTACATTACTGTAGATCATGGCCATATCAATAAAGAATCCCGCCATGACCGCGCGTACAAAGTACTTGAAGAAGTTGGTGTTTACCAGATTGCTCTTGGCCTTCGCCGCATTTGACACTTTTTGTACATCTTCATAATTCATAATTACACCTCCGCAAATGTATTTATTTTCATACATTATAGCATTTTCATATCTATTGTACAACCGAAATCGTCATACAATTCCAGAATTTTATGCACGGATTTGTAATTATCTGTAAAACTTACAAATGCAAGCGACTACTATCAGTTTAAATTAAACTCTGCAAGCAATTTCTTCTTATACTCTTTATCTGATGTACAGCGTACGATTTCCTGCACCCTGCCTGCATTTGCCAGCGCAACTATCAATGCATCATTGATACTTTCATTTTCTTCAGTACCCTTTTTTACTCCATCATTATAAATATCATCTAACGCTTTACACATATCCACTTCTCCACCTCTCTCTGTTTCCTGTATATAATTATGTAATCGATTTATGCACAGATACTGTGCAGATTTGCCACCTGATTTATACAAGCTACAATTAGAATATGGCTATTTATAAATAAGTTAAGTGAATAAAAATATATTTTTAGATATTTCTCTGTTAAATGATTAATTTTAGTATAACATATTTTTTTAAGAACTCAATGTACTTATCCAATAATATATCAGCAAAAACCATTTATGATAGATTAACTCTTTCCAAATAAAATTCAACCGTCAGAACCAGCCACACCTAGTCTTTCTTCGGCAAGAGTGCGCAATCCCATATGGCTTTTTATACCCAGTGATGAACAATATATATCCTTAACACATCATGGATTGCCAATTATTATTCTACGCAACCTCTTTGTATCGTGTATAAACATACTCGTAAATCTTCTGACGATATGTTGAAATACTCATTTCATCATAACATTCCGGCAATTCTGCCCAAAGAGTATCTCGAATCAAGTTATCTACAGCTGCTTTCGTTTCCTGTTTATCTGTCCAATGATCCAACTCTGAAATTTTTACTTTGATTTTCTGAAGCAATGCGGCCGCAATCTCTTTCAGTTTTTTAATATCGTTCTTGCTCAAATCTTCTCGGAACAGCATATCGTAGAGCGAAAGTTCCTCATCATTGTTAAAGCCTTCCCGAGCATAACGCTGTTCTTCCTGATTCATACTACTTGCCAGATTCATCAAATCCATGAAGGTCTTTTCGATTGTTGCTCTGTCCTGTTCACTATTGTACTCATTGATAATCTGTTGGTATCTTTCATAATAATTAATGCGATCCGGATTGGTAAACAGCATCTTATCCAATTTTTTCTGAATAAGCTCGTCCAAATCTTTTAATACCAGATTCTTTTTCTTAACTTTTGCAAACTCTCTGCGAAGCAAATCAAAATCGATAGCACTGATATCAAAACGACGTGGTTCTTCATGCACCATCATCGGAGTATGTTGAATTTCAACATATGAACTTATAATTGCATTAATTTCCACCATCAAATCTGTTGTATTGATATGTTTACGCTTTTTTTGCAGTTCTGAATAAATAGCTGATATTGCCTCGTATTCCTTGCGGGTATTATCCGTAATGTCATCACGATCAATATATTTCATAAGCCGGTTCAGTTCTGAAGCATAGGTAGTAAAAGTTTTCTTATCTTCAATTATTCCGCAAACAGCATTCGCAGCTTCTTGCAGATACGACAATTTCATGAAATCATAGGCATCAATCAACTTCTGCAACTCAAAATCATGTTCTAATAAAAACGCTTTTGTCTTGGCAATGGTTTCAATAATACGGGTTATCAGTTTCTCTTTATCTACTGTAGGATCTGTTCCTCTATTTCCACCGACATTAGCCGTATAATCTGCTAATGCTTTTCTGAGTGCTTTTACAATACCTATATAATCAATAATCAGACCGTTGCTCTTGCCTTCACTGACGCGATTTGCACGAGCAATTGTCTGCATCAATGTATGCGCCTTCAATGGTTTATCCAAATACAGACATGACAGGCATTTTACATCAAATCCAGTAAGCCACATTGCACAAACAAAAACTACTCGAAGTGGATTCTCTGAATCTTTAAATTCCTTATCCAATTCACGTTTTTCCATCTTTGCACGATGATATTTAATATCTAAATCCCACTTTTTAAAAGTTTGAATTTCATTCTGTTCCTGGCTAATAACTACAGCCATTTCGGTTTCCTGCATCCACTTCAGCTTACGTTCAAGTCCCTGTGCTTCCTGTTGAGTGGCCGTTTTTATTTTTGCTTTCAACTCCTTGATTTTCTCTTTCCAGTGTTCCTGTACATAATTATACATACGAACACAGGTAACCTTATTCAGGCAAACAAACATAGCCTTTCCGCTTGTCCATAAATCCGAATAATGATTTACAAAATCATAAGCAATAGATCTTAATCTCGGCTCTGCTGTTAACAAATGAATCTCTTTTGAAAATTCTGTTTCCAATTTATCCTGTTGATCTACATTGAGATCAGCACTTTCAATAGCGTTTAAAATCTGTTCTGTAATCTCCGGATTATGTAAGTCTACAATTTTTTCGCCACGATTTTCATAATACAGCGGAACCGTAGCACCATCTTCTACTGCTCTTTTAAAATCATAAACAGACACATAACCACCAAATGTACGAGCAGTAATATTGTCACTGGACAACAATGGTGTTCCGGTAAATCCAATACGTGCCGCGGTAGGCAATAATTTCATCATATTATCTGCAAAGATACCATACTGACTACGGTGCGCTTCGTCAGACATAATAATAATATCATGATCAGGATATATCGGTTCTGCATTTGGTTCATTAAATTTCTGGATAAGCGTAAAGATAAAACTCGGATTGCCCTTCAGTTTCTGCACAAGATCATCCCCACTTGTAGCAATAAACTGTGTTGCTTTTGTTTTACCAAGCAAACCACAATTTTCAAACGTATCACTTATCTGGGTGTTCAATTCTTCACGATCAGTAAGAATAACAAATGTCGGAGAACCTGCAAATTTTCTACGCACTTTCTGTGCAAAAAGCACCATAGAATAGCTCTTTCCTGATCCTTGCGTATGCCAAAATACTCCCAATTTGCCATCATTTAGTTTTCTTGCGGCGTACGCCTTCATTGCCTCATTTACACCAAGGTATTGATGATTACGAGCAAGAATTTTAGCTGTATGTCCATTGGAATGGTCATATAGAATGAAGTTTTCAAACAAATCAAGAAAGTTTTCTTTCTTACAAATACCACGAAGCATCGTCTCAAGTGCTACATTTCCCTGATCTTCCTCTGCAAGACGCTTCCACTCGTGAAAAAACTCATATTTACTGCCAAGGGTACCGACCTTTGCTTCCATACCGTTAGATAACATAAGAAACGCATTATAATAAAATAGATGAGGAATAGTATCCTGATAATCTGTATAGTTATCATCATATGCATTCTGAATATCAACAGTATTCTTTTTCAATTCCACAAAAAGCAATGGAATGCCATTTACAAACCCTACAATATCTGTTCTGCGACGATATAAGTCACCGTAGATTTTTAATTCTTTAATAGCAAGAAAATAGTTATTATCTGGATTTTGAAAGTCAATTACAGCTGCTTTCTTTGTTTCTGTCTGTCCATTGGGCTTCTTTACTGTAACAGGAATACCATCACGAATAAGGAAATATTTTTCTTCATTCACCTGTAAAAGAGAAGATGTAGAAAGTCTGCTTTCTAATACTTTCTGTGCTTCAGTAATTTGACTTTCGTTTATCCATGGATTCAATTTTTTTAGTGCTTCACAAAAATAACGAAGCAGCAGTATTTCTTTATAGCTTTCTCTACCGAAAGTGCCGTCTCTCCCTAAAACTTCTGTATTGTAAGCAAACTGAACATCCCAGCCCAATTCGTCACGGAGCAGATTACCGGCACTTTCCTGAACAAGTATATTTTCGGAATAATCGTAGCTCATATTTATTTCTCCTTTGATTCCTACAATTTTTCTAATTTCACATTCGAAAAATCAAATCGTGTCTCCAAATAATTTATTATCTTATCAGATAAGCTATGTAAATCTGACAAATAATCTTGATAACTCATCCCATCAAAACAATTCTCGATAATTCCATAGAAAGGCTTATCAATATTTTTTAAGGTTATAACCTCTGCATTTTCAAGATTATAATGCATCATACAATTTCGTAATTGTGTTTTAAAAATTTTGTTTCCATCCTTAGAAATATCAGAAATATCTTTCATTTCAACGACTATATCCTTGTTGCTTTCACAATGGTTTTTTAAGCGTTCTAATGCACGTAATGTGTAATACGTCACAATATATTCAACTCTAAAGACCCACGTGTTACCATCTGTAAATAACGGTTTCAATATATGCTTCACAAAATTCATATTGCATAATAAATGCAAATAAAATAGATTAATTTCTTTTGATAATTCTTTTGAGAACAAATCGTTTTTTTTATTTGTATTTATATCACAATAATAATTAATAGCTACAGACGTATATTTTCTTTCTATAATTGGATGATAATTAAAAGAATTGGCAAACCCATCTCTAATTGATGAAACAAATGATCCTATCTGATAACCCATTTGATAGTTTTTTTCCTTAAGTTTAGGATCAAACATACTCTCTACAGCTAAAAAGTCTGCTAACTGTTGTGTATTACCAATCACTTTCTTATCATCTGTCCAATATGTTCCTAAATTCAAATGAATATTTATTTTTTTTAGAAATTCAAATTTAAGCTGTTCTTTAAAATCCCTATTTTGGGTATCATCAACAAATGCTACCCTTTTTTGGGTTTTTCCAAAACTACATGCATATCCTTTGATATGATTGCGAATATCTCTTAAATCTTTAGCTATTAATTCAGGCAAGGAATTCTTACCTATAAATTCCTGACACGACTGAACAAACAATGCATAATAAGGAATTATCTCCATTGAAAAAATAGGATTTCTTTCAGTCTGTATCAGAGAATATATCGTTTCTGCATCCTCTTGCATAACGAGAATAGATATTAATCGTTCAACTTCTGCCAACTCACTCATGTTACCTCCTAACGGCTATACCTGAACAATTTATACATAAATCTTTCAAGAAATCAACTGTCCGGCATTGTCTCTAACTATTCAATACACCCAATCAATATAGTGATATTCTTTTAACATCTCCTCAATATACCCTCTCCGCTTCTACCTTATTAACATATTCTACATTTCTGCCATTTTATCTGAAAGAATCTTTGAATTGGAAAAATATTATCCTTCACTCTATCCCTCATTTACTTTCAAGAAAAACTACACCTCAATTTCTCCGCTCATCAGTTTTGGCAACAAACGGTCACGAGCTTCTGCCGCTTTATTTTCCATATTACGTAATTGTTGTATTTGAAGCAACATTGGTGACACATACCAATCAAATTCCTTTGCAATTTCCCTTGAAGGCACCAAAATATTTTCCGCTTTCAAGTACTTGAAATGTCGAGCATAATGATAATTTGAAAGATCAACAGCAACAAGACTAGAGTACAGTAGTGACTGCGGCATATTTTCGTTGTTACTTATAATTAGTTGAGTACCATCAGCCCCTTTTGCAAAAGGAAATTGAATATATTTCAAAATACGAGTATGGTCGCCAAATACAATTACCGGACAGCCCATATCAACCACAGCTTCTTGATCATTTGTATATCCAGCAATAAAATCACGGCTTTGATCAATAATTGGAAAAGTGCCTTCCGGCAGGTACTCAGCTGTTTTTATTTGTTTTGTACGTGTAACTTTCTTTATCAAGTTACCAATATGTTCTTTCTTCCACCCCTCCGGCACACCATCAACAACCTCCACATCTTCATATCCCGGAAAACGTAAATCCACAAACCATTCTTTATAAAGACGCTGTGCCGCTTCTTCAAGAAGTTTGATTTGTTTTTGATTGTTTTCAATGAGGCTATCGTAAGCAAATAAAATATCAGCTATACGCACTTGTGTCTCATGATCTGGAACACTTGTCTCATAAGAGGCAAGACGACCTTGACTAAGATTTTGAATATTTGCACCTATTGCAGTTCCTGACATAGATTTTCTAAATGATTTGCCTTTGAAATGATATGTCCAAAAAACAGGATGATGCTTTGTTATATCTTTAATTCTAGCTCTAATACAAAATCCAGAGTATGTAATTTTATCTTTCGGTGAATCCACTAGCATACATCTTCCAACAAGTTCTTTATTACCATTTGAACGAACAAAAACAATATCACCTGCGGAAAGATAATCATTCTCTCTTACCACCTCCTCTTTTACTTCTTCAAGAGTATCATAATCTGGTGAAAATCTGTTTCCAAAATTTGATACACCTATAAGTTTAACACCTTTACCATAAGCCTCTTTTCCAAAATTAATCCCATTACTAAAGTCTGCGATATCACCTAATTTTACATTTTCCCAACTCATAATCCCATCTTCTCCAAACTTTTAGAGATCGTATCCGTCAAATCATTTGATTCTGCCTGTAGAGATAAAAGTTCACAATGAATTTCAATCATACGTTCTTTAAAATCTACGCCATCATCTTCTACTGGTGCAACACCAACATAAGCTCCCGGTGTCAATGACCAGCCTTTTTCTTCAATACTGATTCCGTCTTTATCTTCGTCTTTTGCTTCTTCTGTTTTGTAAGCTACTTTACAAAGTCCGAGGATATCTTTATATTCACCGTCACCAAATTTTTCATACAACCAGTTGGCTTCCTTTGCAATAGTAATTTTTTCATTTCTATCAGCAATCATTTCATCGTATTCAGCATGAATTCGCTTTTTATCATTGCGTCCTGCATGTTGTATTTTATTTTTTGCACGCATCTGTAAATCTTTTAATTCTTCCTTCAATAACCCAAGATATTCTTCAAATGAATTTTCATTGCCTAATATACTTCTGTACTCATCCAGAAGTTCAGTATATTTTTCTGTCTCACCACGATACAACCATACAATAGCATTTAAATTTTTCAGTTGCCATTCTGACCATTCATTTAATGTACGATCAACTACCGTATAATAATTTCTCGCATCTATAAACAATACTTTATCTTTAATTTCATCGTTCTTATTTTTATCCAAAAACCATAGAGAACAAGGCAAGGATTTTGTGTAGAAAAAATTGTTTCCCACACTAATCATTACATCTACAGCACCAGTTCTAACAAGGCTTTCTCTAATATTTCTATCTTTACCTTGACTGTCCGTTGCAGACGAAGCCATAACAAAACCGGCACGACCTTTTTCGTTCAAATAGCTGTAAAAATAAGAAATCCATAAATAATTTGCATTACCAACTTCTTTATTTTTATTAACACTTGGCATGCCAAATGGAAGACGTTTCGCGCTTTCACAAGACTCTGCTTTAACTTTATCTACATTGAAAGGTGGATTTGCCATTACATAGTCACAACAGCCATCAAGATTGTGTGCATCATGATAAAAACTATTAGCTTCATCACCAGATTTAATAACACCAGTAAGGCCATGAACAGCCATATTCATCAAACAGAGCTGGGCATTATATTCTACCTTTTCCTGTCCATAGAATGTCATTGCACTATTTGCACTCATACCGGATTGATTTATAAAATCACCGGATTGAACGAACATACCCCCTGAGCCACATGCAGGATCAAGCAAAATACCACTCTTTGGTTCAATAATATTCACAATTATTTTCACCAATGATTTGGGTGTAAAAAATACTCCATCATCTGATGCAATATTTTTAGCAAATTTATTAAGGAAGTATTCATAGATACGTCCAATAATATCGCCACCAACTTCATCAAGTGCACTGTTATTGAAAATACGAAGAAGTTCAGACAAAAGCTCATCAGAAAAATCAGTATAACCTTTGGGTAATACACCTGTAAGCTGTTCGCTTTGTTCTTCTATCAGTGCCATTGCGTTATTTACTACTTCACCAAGACTGGACATTGATTGCCCATCTTTATTTACCAAATCTGCTGATTTAATATCGTCAGGAAGATTAAGCAGATAATCATACTGTGCTTCTTTCGGAAGAAACAGCGCACTTTTAGCTACAAAATCACTTGCTTCTACCGGCATTACTCTTCCACCGCGAGACGGACGATTTTTGAGAATTTCCGCTTTTACCATTTTAAATCTGCTATATGCATAACGCAGAAAAATCAAACCAAGTACTGGCATACAATACTGATTGGAAGTTAGCTTTGACCCCGCACGAAGCAAGTCTGCTGATTCCCATAATTCTGCCTCTAATTTACGAATATTAATCATTATTTTTCCTCATCTTCATTATTTTGTTATTCACATTACCTCAAATAGCAATTCAAAGTATAATTCCTCAAAGCCTTTTTTAATATCGAATTGATATTTAAAAACATCCTTTTGGCACTTAATAAATCTACTTTCTTAATATTCAATCCTAAAATAATCCAAATACGCCTTATATCGATCCTGCGCAGTCAGGCAGGTATCCATCAGATAGCCTTTTTCATTATTCCATTCTTTCAAACCGCGATAATAAAACATTTTCAGATTATCTTCAATGATGAATGGAACTATATTGTATTTCAGACATTCCTTAAACATAATCAGTCGACCTACTCGACCATTGCCGTCTTGGAATGGATGAATTCGCTCAAACTTTACATGGAAGTCTAAAATATCTTCAAATGTTTTTTCTTCCTTAGCGTTATATTCTGTCAGCAGTTTTTTTATTCTATAGGCAACTTCTTCCGGCAGTGTAGTATCCATACCGCCGACTTCATTTGGTAATTTCTTATAATCGCCAACAGCAAACCAATCCTTTCTGGAGTCACTGGTACCATTTTTCAGGATCAGATGCAGTTCCTTGATAAATTTTTCTGTCAGTACCATTTTGGCATGATCAATAACCATATCAATACATCGGAAATGATTTGCTGTTTCAATCACATCATCTACATTAAGCACTTCATTTTCTACACCAATGGTGTTTGTCTCAAATATATATCGGGTCTGATCGTGAGTCAGTCTACTACCTTCCATATGGTTTGAATTATATGTTAAGTCAATTTGTGTCTTATGATAAATACCCCCGGCATACTTGCTTGCTTTTTCATCCTGTAAAATATCCAACAAAGTAATCGTTTGACTTTTTTTCTTATTAGAACGTTCCGGTTTTTCTGCATTCCCAGGAATATTCCATGTCTTCCCAGCAAGAAATGCTCCTGGGACTCGTCCCTGAGAACAATAATTTCTTACACTACGTTCAGATACATTCCATTTTTTTGCCGTCTCAGCAACTGAAAGATATTGCATCTGCTCCCCTCCTGCCAAATTTTAAAACTATATTAACTACAATTAGTATACCATATTATCGGCAACAAATCTACATGTTCGTTTGTTATACCTATTTTTTTGCCGATGCAAAAATATTAATTCTTTTCTAAAAAAGACCGAATGCAGTTCCTTGCGAAACTACATCCAGTCCCATTTATTTCTTATTCGAAAATCACCGCTTTATCCTGCGGTTCTGTTACATATCCAATGATACCTCCAAAAATATCCATTCCTGACAGTTCTTTCGCCAGAGCATCTGCCTCTTCCGGTGGTACTGCCAGGAGAAGTCCGCCGGATGTCTGAGGATCAAATACCAGATCTTCCATCCAGAGTTCTTTGATCTCACTTCTTACTTCACTGCCTGCGAAGTCACGGTTTCTGTATGCCCCTTCAGGAATCAGGCCCATCTGTGCATATTCCTCAACGCCTTTTATAATCGGAAGGTTTTCTGTCTGGATCACCAATGTCTTATGGCTTCCTTTTGCCATCTCCAGGCTGTGTCCGGCAAGGCTGAATCCGGTTACGTCTGTGCAGCTGTGAATCGTATATTTTAATGCAATTTCTGCTGCGTATTTGTTCAGCTTCGCCATAACTTTCTGTACTCTTTCAATTTCTTCCCGGGAGGCCATCTCTGCTTTGATGGCAGTATTGAGGATTCCACATCCTAATGGCTTGGTAAGAATCAGAATGTCTCCTGCCTCGGCGCCATAGTTTTTCCACATTTTATCTGGGTGTACAAAACCGGTGACACAGAGTCCATATTTCGGTTCTTTATCATTGATCGTATGTCCGCCAGCAAGAACTGCACCGGCTTCCATAACCTTGTCTGCACCGCCGCGCAGGATTTCTTCAAGAACTTCCGGTCCAAGGCAGTTTGGAAATGCTACTACATTCAATGCCAGTTTTGGAACACCACCCATTGCATAGACATCGCTCAACGCATTGGCTGCTGCAATCTGTCCATACATATATGGATCATCTACCACCGGCGGAAAGAAATCTACCGTATGAATCATTGCCAGCTCATCATTTATTTTGTATACCGCCGCATCGTCTGATGTTTCCGGTCCTACTAATAACATCGGATCTGTAAATTTCGGCAGTTTCCCAACTACCTCTGCCAGTACTTTCGGTCCAATCTTCGCACCGCAGCCCGCTGCACTGGCAAGCTGTGTCAAACGTACATTATCTGTTTCTTTTTTCATAAACTTCGCCCCCAATATATTAATCTTCCAAGCAAACATCCATCATCCGCCTTTAATTAAATCAAGCAGTCTCCCTGCTAGTTGGTTCTCAAAATAATCTTGTTGGTACACCAGATTTCAAAGAGCACTAAGCAGTGGATGAAAACTTGCCTGTCTGTTTACCTGATTGTACCATGCATTTATAAGCCCGTCAAAGTTCAGAGCCGATGTTACTTATTGGATAAATCAATAAATATAAGGATTTTATATAAGGATTCGATAAATCTTCTCATACTCTAAATCCTGTTCTTTCATATAAGAATCTGTTTCTTCTTCTCCTTGTTCTATACATTTCCACGCAAGTCCGCAGGAAGCAGAAATTTCCCTGGGTACAGGAATCAGCCTTCCTTCAAATCCAGCCTTTTTACATTCACGTTCCATTGCGATTGCCTGTGTGGTTGTTCCAAAAGTTACTACTGTCGTCAGAACTTTTTCTCTCACCTTTCATTATCTCCCCTATCTGTGAAATAATCCAGAAAAAAGAGGCACCAAAAACCAGTGCCCCTTTTCAATAATTTTATTTATTATTTCGCCTGAATATATCCTTTAGCTTTTAATGTCTCAGCACAGAGAACTGCTCCACCTGCTGCACCTCTTACTGTGTTATGAGAAAGTCCTACGAATTTCCAGTCATATACAGTATCTTCACGAAGACGTCCTACGGATACGCCCATACCATGTTCGAAGTTTACATCCTCTGTAACCTGTGGACGGTTGTCCTCTTCAAGGTACTGGATGAACTGCTTCGGAGCACTTGGAAGCTCTAATTCCTGTGGAAGTCCTTTGAACTCTACCAATGCTTTGATCAGCTGTTCTTTTGTTGGTTTCTTGCGGAATTTAACAAATACAGCTGCTGTATGTCCGTTTAATACCGGTACACGGATGCACTGGCATGTGATAACAGGTTCTGTAGCCGGTTTGATCACACCGTCTTCTACTTTACCCCAGATTCTTAACGGCTCTTTCTCACTCTTCTCTTCCTCGCCGCCGATGTATGGAATGATGTTTCCAACCATTTCCGGCCAGTCTTTGAATGTTTTACCTGCTCCGGAGATTGCCTGATATGTAGTAGCAACTACTTCATATGGCTCAAATTCTTTCCATGCAGTTAATACAGGAGCGTAGCTCTGAATAGAGCAGTTTGGTTTAACAGCGATAAATCCGCGTGTTGTTCCAAGACGTTTCTTCTGGGATTCGATTACATCGAAGTGTTCCGGGTTGATTTCCGGCACTACCATAGGTACATCCGGTGTCCATCTGTGAGCACTGTTGTTGGAAACAACCGGTGTCTCTGTCTTAGCATATTCTTCTTCGATCTTCTTGATCTCTTCTTTTGACATATCTACTGCAGAAAATACGAAATCAACTGTTGCAGCAACTTTCTCTACTTCATTTACGTTCATAACGATCAGTTTTTTTACAGCTTCCGGCATTGGAGTATCCATTTTCCATCTTCCGCCAACTGCCTCTTCGTATGTTTTTCCTGCACTTCTTGGACTTGCAGCTACAGTTACTACTTCAAACCATGGATGATTCTCAAGCAGAGAAATAAATCTCTGACCTACCATACCTGTAGCACCCAAAATACCAACTCTAAGCTTCTCACTCATAATATCTTTCTCCTCTTTATCTACTATCCGCATTTTCATTGTACTAATCTAACCAGCTGGATGTTCTCCATCTACTTCGCTACATAAATCTGCATCTGGAAAATACCCTGATACTTATCAGCGACCTGATATCTCTCGCGGACATTTTTATCTGCGTGTCTTTATATTACGCACATCTGTCTTTCTTGTACATACTATACCAAACTAAAGTAAAATGCAAGTATTTTTTTAATTTTCTTCCAGATATTTTTTATTCTCTGCGATCACTTTCTCCATCACATCCGGTCCCGGAGCTCCGATGGTCATACGTTTCTCTACGCAGGTACGCATGCTGATTGCTTCATAGATGTCGTTTTCAAATACAGGGCTGATTGCTTTATAATCTTCAAGTGGAAGTTCATCCAGAGAGATTCCCTTATCAATACATGTAAGCACCAGACGGCCTACGATACCATGAGCATCGCGGAAAGGCACTCCATGATTTACCAGATAGTCTGCTGCATCTGTTGCATTTGTAAAGCCATTCTTTGCACTTGCTTCCATGTTCTGTTTATTGAACTGCATGGTAGAAATCATTCCTGTAAAGAGGGCAAGGCAACCCTTTACTGTGTCGATTGCGTCAAAGGTAAGTTCTTTATCTTCCTGCATATCTTTGTTGTATGCAAGCGGGATTCCTTTCATGGTGGTAAGGATGGATGTTAACGCACCGTATACACGTCCTGTCTTTCCTCTTACCAGCTCTGCGATATCCGGATTCTTTTTCTGCGGCATGATACTGCTTCCTGTACTGTAAGCATCATCGATTTCCACGAAACGATATTCGTTAGAGTTCCACATGATGATTTCTTCGCAGAAACGGCTCATGTGCATCATGATCGTGGAGAATGCAGACAGAAGTTCAATTACATAGTCTCTGTCTGAAACGGAATCCATACTGTTTCTTGTCGGTCCGTCGAAGCCAAGAAGCTGTGCGGTGTATTCTCTGTCAAGTGGATAAGTTGTTCCTGCCAAAGCACCTGCACCCAGAGGACAGGTGTTCATTCTCTTACGGATATCTGCAAGTCTGCTTCTGTCACGTACAAACATTTCAAAGTATGCGCCAACATGATGAGCCAATGTAACTGGCTGTGCTTTCTGAAGATGGGTAAAGCCTGGCATATATGTGTGGACATTTTCTTCCATGATTTTCTGAAGTGCTTCGAGAAGTTTCTTCACAAGCTCATCTGTCTCGTCGATCTCATCTCTTACATAAAGTTTCATATCCAGAGCTACCTGGTCGTTACGGCTTCTTCCTGTGTGAAGCTTCTTTCCTGCATCTCCGATTCTGTCGATGAGGTTTGCTTCTACAAAGCTGTGGATATCTTCATATTCAGATGTGATCTCAAGTTTTCCAGATTTTACATCTTCAAGGATTCCGTCCAGTCCTGCTTCAATCTGATCTTTTTCTTCTGATGTCAGGATTCCCTGTTTTGCAAGCATCGCTACATGTGCTTTGCTTCCTCTGATATCCTGCTCGTAAAATTTCTGGTCGAAGGAGATTGATGCGTTAAAGTTATATACAAGTTTGTCTGTTTCTTTAGTGAAACGTCCGCCCCAAAGCTGTGCCATAGTATTTTTCCTCGTTTCTTCTTATTTTTCATAATTACTTTTATGTGTCAGTGTATCATATTTTTTCTGGATTGCAAAGTAGTAGTTTCGATCTTCTGACTCTCACCTGGAGTAGACGCAGCCACAATAATTCTGGCGGTAGAGGTCGTATTCATGTGAGAGTTCTATAGAGCGTTTATAGCCGTTTTTCTTTTTGAAATCAGATGGAAGATGCTCTACATGATAGATTTCTGCCAGTTCTTCTCCGATTTCATTAATCTTGGCAGCATTCTTGAGTGGGCTGATTGACAGAGTGGTCGTAAAATAGTCAAATCCACCTTCTGCTGCCAGACGTGCCGCTTCTTCCATTCGCAGACGATAACATTTAAAGCAGCGTTCGCCACCTTCCGGTACATTCTCCAGGCCTTTTGCCATCTGGAAAAATTCCTGTGGATCATAGTGACCCTCTACCAGTTTTACCGGATGAACAAATTCCATGGAATTTACCAGACGTGTGATCTCATGTACACGTTTCTGATATTCCTCTTCCGGATAAATATTTGGATTATAATAAAAAACTGTAATGTTAAAATATTGAGACAGATATTCAAGCACATAACTGCTGCAAGGTGCGCAGCAACTGTGAAGAAACAGACTTGGGACTTTCTGTTCTTTCTGTGCCTGATCTATAAGTTTCTCCAGTTCTTTCTGATAATTTCGTTTATTCAATGCTTTTTTATTCCTCTCTTTTAGCACCGTATATCTTTCAGATGCATATTTGATGCATATTTCATTTTTCAGCTGTTTTTTACAAAACGTAATGCTTTTTTACATTCTCCGATACGTTCCCCCATTTTTACAATGGTTTCATATCCTTCTTCCGTATTATCGAGCAAGTCATAATCGATACGGACTTTTCCTGGCTGTAATAACAGAATTACTGTAGAACCGCCAAACTCAAAGTTGCCTTTCTCCTGCCCTTTCTTTACTGTAGCAGTCTTTTTCTGAAGATTCGAAATTTTCCCAACCATCATCGCTCCAACTTCCATCATCAGGATCGTACCAAATTTCTCCGTCTTCAACAGACAATATTCTCTGGCATTTTCTTTATAGATAGGGTATACATCATTTGCCGCCGGATTTACTGTATGAAAAACTCCGGGAAGTGTCACATTTTCGGACTTTCTGCCATCCGCAACGTAACAGTAGTGGTGATAGTCATCCACTGTCAGGCGGAAAATCAGTGCATATCCATCTGTGTATCGTCTGGCAAGCTGTTCATTTTTCAGAAGCTGTCCGACTGTATATTCTGTATCTTTGATATTGAAGCGGGAATCCGAACTGATCCTGTGTACAGAAAGTTTTCCATCACAGGGACTTACCAGTATATTCTCCCGCATATCTATCGGCCGTTCCTCTTTTCGGATACGCCTTTTGAAAAAATCATTCCATGAAGAAAAGTTCTGTTTCTCATAAAGACTCAGATCTATTTTATTGTGTTCTGCAAAATCAGGTACAAATCTGGCAGAAAGTCTGGTGTTCAATACTATTCCCGCCGCTTTTGACACAAAAGGCCTGATCAGGAGCTTCAGGCAAAGTCGTCCGCCACGATCATTATATAAATGTCTCAGGAGTTTATCCTGACTGTTTTCTTCAATGGTTATATTCCCTTTTCTGTCAATATACTTCATTTGTTTTCCTCCAATTGTAACTGCATGTGATGCCGTTCACTGCAAATCATATTACTATGCACTATTGAACAGTAATATGCCAGCAAAATAAAATACAGCCGCAGCCTCCCTACATTCAGGAACCGCTGCGGCCAGTCAACAGTCATATTCATTTTATATCAAACGGAACATCTTCGCAAGTGCAAGTGCCACCACTGCTACCAGCAGAACACGCACCGGATTCTGCGGTTTCTTTACCTTAATATTTAAGATAAACAGAATACCTACTACGATTACCGCAATATGTATCACAATCAGGAAATATAATCCACAATACCGTCTCATAAGATAGAGAAATGGCAGGATGATCGCCATAGATGTAATCGGAAGCCCCTGATAATATTGTCTGTTCTCAGAGGTTTCACTCTGTCTTTTTGCTTCTGTCACATTGAAGTATGCAAGACGAATCACTGATGCAACACTGTAAAAGATCAATGCTGCGACTCCTCCTGATGTGTTAACTCCAAGGCAATAGCAGATCATTGCCGGAAAGATTCCGAAACAAACCACATCACACAGAGAATCTATCTGGATTCCAAAACTTTTCTCATCATCTGTACGATTCTTCTTCGTCCTGGCGATTTTTCCATCAAACATATCACACAATCCGGAAAGTGCCAGACAGAAAATCGCAATCTTGAAGTTCCCCTCCAACGCTCTTGTAATTCCAAATACTGAGATTCCAAGACTGATATATGTCAGCACCACCGTATAATCATAAAATCCTAATAACATAATTCCCCCCTACTTTTCTTCTTGTTCTTTTCTTCCTATCACGAGATGTGCCACACAGGTCATTGCCGCACTGATCAGCATCTGTGCATAATAGGAAATTCCTCTGCTAAGCAGCATAGCCGGAAGCAATGCCTCTCCAAAAACCGGCGCAAACATCACCAGATAAAGAGATTCGCTGATCCCCATTCCCCCGGGCAAAGGCAGCATATCAACAGAAACAGATATAACTGACTGTAAAATCGTAAGGGTCACGATCGAATATCCTCGAAATCCCAGCGAACGATATACCCAGTATGTAACTGTAAATAACATAATTCTCTGCACCATTGTGATCAGAAATACTTTCAAAATCACCATCTTATGTCCTGCCCAGAAAGCAGCTGTCTCATGATACTGATCCATAGATGCTTCCAGATTCTCAAGTCTTGTCTTCTTGGGCTTAAGAAAACGAAAATGCTCAATCAGTTTCAGACCTTTTACCATGATCCATTTCGCCAGACCCGGAGCAAATACAAGGATCAGCATAAAGGTAACACAAAAAATATTCAGCCCTACTCCCAGGTAAAACACCCACATATACTGTCCGAGGTAGCCTTTCAGGAATCCCTTTCCAAACAGCCAGATCACCAGACCGATTACAACCAGAACCGCCTTGTAAGTAATGGTAACGATCATCAGAACCAGTGTAGTGACCGGTATCGGCAGTTTGTCCTTTTTCATATAATAAATCTGCATTGGCTGTCCGCCGGATGCTGACGGAGTGATGCAGCTGAAAAAGAAACCTACAAAAGAATACAGAGCGCAATGTCCCATCTTCACTTTTGCTCCCAGGGTTCGCATCATATAAAAAATGATCACTGACTCCCCAAGTATAAATAATACTACGCAAACCACACTGATCAGAAGATAAACCAGATCAGCCTGCTGCACTGTATGAATGATCTCGCCCAGATCCTCGCCCCGAAATACCATATATACGGTCAGGGAAAACACAAGGATCAGAAAGACGGTGTTAAGTATCGCTTTTTTCTTATCTCTCATTTGTTTACACTTTCTTTTACAGTTTCTTACAGCATCCGTCTGATCTTTTATAGTTCCTGTTCACTGTATGCGCAGTAACCTTTTAGTTCCTGTTCACTCCGTTCTCAGAAACACCTTTTATGTTACTGTTCACTCCGTGCCCAGTAACACGCTTCGCGATGCACAGAATTTATGCTATTCGCATAAATACGCGCGGTATGTCTCGGGATTTTGGCATTCTCATGCCAAAACACCTCGCGGGATAGTGGCGAGTGAACAGTAACCCTTTTATACTTTATGTTAGTATGATTTTCGGTCTTACTTGTAATTACAGTCAAAATACTATAGTTTATCCATTATATCATACCTTACGCTTTCTGCATATCATAAATTATAAAAAACGTTACTGTTCATACGTCGTTACTATTCACACGACACTATCCCGCGAGGCGTTTTGGCATGGAAATGTCAAAATTCCTCAGGATACTAAATCATTACCGTTTTTTATCCGATAATATAAAACTTATAATCCCACTATTATAAATGGAGGTATCTGTATGAAACCACTGCTGGATATTACAGATGTCAGTCTCTCCTACCACGACTTAACGGGGGAAACCCCTGCTCTTTCTCATATATCCTTTCAACTGATGCCCGGCGAATTTCTCGCCATTGTCGGGCCTTCCGGATGTGGAAAATCCACATTACTGAATCTGATCTGCGGATTGATCCAGCCAGAACAGGGACAGATTCTTCTCGATGGCATCCCTGTCACTTCCGGTGACCGCCGTATCGGATATATGCTGCAGAAAGACCATCTATTGGAGTGGCGGACAATTTATAAAAATGTTCTTCTTGGACTGGAGATTCGCGGAGAACTTACCACCGAAAAACTTTCCTATGTCGATCAGATTCTTTCTGATTACGGTCTGGACAAATTCCGTCTGGCACGCCCTTCGCAGTTATCCGGCGGAATGCGCCAGAGAGCTGCACTGATCCGGACTCTGGCATTAAAGCCGGAGCTTCTGCTGCTTGATGAGCCATTCTCTGCCCTCGATTATCAGACCAGGCTCAATGTCAGCGATGACATCGGTAAAATCCTTAAGCAGGAGAAAAAAACTGCGATTCTTGTCACACATGACATTTCAGAAGCCATCAGCATGGCAGACCGGGTTATTATTCTCTCATCCCGGCCTGCCATTATTCGTAAAATCGTACCAATCCATTTCAATCTTGAAAACCGTACCCCGATGTCTTCCAGAAATGCACCAGATTTCAAATTCTACTTTAACCTCATCTGGAAGGAGTTAAACCATGATGCCTGAATCTTCATACTATCAGCAACAATATATATGCCGTCAGAAAAGAGAAAAGAAATTCATCAGTTTCCTGAGAATTTTTATTCTTCTTCTCTTTTTGATTCTGTGGGAAATTTCCGCCAGAGCAGGACTGATCGACTCTTTTATCTTCAGCAGTCCATGTATGATCTGGCATAGTTTTTACAGCATGTGCAAAGATGGTTCTATTTTTCCGCACCTTACTGTAACCATCACAGAAACTCTGATCAGTTTTCTCTTCGTGGTGCTTCTGGGTGCAGGTATGGCAGTTCTTCTGTGGATCTGTCCCAGAATTGCGAAAATCACAGAGCCTTATCTGGTTGTATTGAACAGCCTTCCAAAATCGGCACTGGCACCTTTGCTTATCGTATGGCTTGGTGCCAATGAGCGGACAATTATCGTCTGTGGAATGTCAGTCGCTGTTTTTGGTTCGATTCTGAATCTCTATACAGGATTCTGTGAAGCAGACCCGGAAAAACTCAAGCTCATCGAAACACTCGGCGGCGGCAAGAAAGAAAAACTTACAAAAATTATTCTTCCATCTTCTGTTCCGCTGCTGCTTAGTGTTATGAAAGTAAACATAGGTCTGTGTCTGGTAGGTGTGATCATAGGAGAATTTATCGGTGCCCGGAAAGGACTTGGCTATCTGATCATTTATTCCAGCCAGACCTTTAAACTTACCTGGGTGCTGATGTCCATTATCATCCTGTGCATCATCGCCATTATCCTGTACGGAATCCTTGGACTTATTGAAAAAAGGACTCACAGATAATTGTTATTTTCTTTACCGCTACCAGTTATAACGAGGCAGCCGCAAAATTAACTTCAAATTAACTTCAAATTAAATTTAATGTTCTGATAAAAAAGAAATCCTGAAAAATCAGATATCTCAGCAGCTCTCTTGCTTCATTTAAATCTGATCTTCAGGATTTCTTTTTTCTTTATCTCTCACACATTTTCAGAAACACTTTATGAATTTCATCATTTTCGTCCAGTTCCGGATGAAATGCCAGTGCCAGCTGATTTTTATATTTCACTGCCACGATTTTTTCCTCTGCTTTCGCAAGTATCTGTACTCCATCTCCCACTTCTGCCACATATGGAGCACGGATAAATGTCATAGGAATTTCTCCAATTCCTTCCAGTCTGGCTTCTGTATGAAAGCTGCCAAGCTGTCTTCCGTAAGCGTTTCGTTTCACTGTCACCGGCATGGTCTGTAAATGCCCTTCCTCGCCGCCTTCCAGTTCTTCTGCAAGCAGAATCATTCCCGCACAGGTAGCCAGAACCGGCATTCCTGATTCTATCTGGGATTTAATGGTATCGAACATTCCAAGCTCTTTCAGAAGTTTCCCCTGTACAGTACTCTCGCCTCCCGGAAGCACCAGCCCGTCATAATGCTGTGACAGATTTTCTGCTTTTCTAAGTTCAATACAGTCTGCACCCAGTTTCTCCAGTTTTTTCTCATGTTCAATAAATGCGCCCTGTACTGCCAAAACTGCTATCGTCATTATTTGCCTCTTTCCGCCATAAGGATCTGAATTTCACTTTCATTGATACCAACCATGGCCTCTCCAAGATCTTCGGATAATTCTGCGATCATCTTTGCATCTGTATAGTTTGTCACTGCTTTTACGATCGCATTGGCTCTTTTTGCAGGATTACCGGATTTGAAGATACCAGAACCAACGAATACGCCTTCTGCGCCAAGCTGCATCATCAAAGCTGCATCGGCAGGAGTCGCAACACCACCCGCTGCGAAGTTTACTACCGGAAGTTTGCCGTTTTTATGTACATATTCTACCAGTTCGTATGGTACCTGGAACTGTTTTGCAGCCTCGAAAAGTTCATCTTCTCTCATACTTGTAAGCTGTGCGATCGCACTGTTCATCTTACGCATATGGCGTACTGCCTGTACGATATCTCCTGTTCCCGGCTCACCTTTTGTACGGATCATGGACGCGCCTTCATTGATTCTTCGAAGTGCTTCTCCCAGATCTTTTGCACCGCATACAAACGGAACTTTGAAGTTTCTCTTATTAATATGATAAATATCATCAGCAGGAGATAACACTTCACTCTCATCGATATAGTCAATCTCGATTGCTTCGAGTACCTGTGCTTCCACAAAATGTCCGATTCTGCATTTCGCCATGACCGGAATCGAAACTGCATTCTGGATTCCCTGGATCATCTTCGGGTCACTCATTCTGGAAACACCACCTGCTGCACGGATATCTGCCGGAATTCGTTCCAGTGCCATAACTGCACATGCACCTGCTGCCTCTGCGATCTTTGCCTGCTCCGGTGTGGTAACATCCATGATGACACCGCCTTTTAACATCTGTGCAAGCTGCTTATTTAATTCATATCTGTTTTCCATGTGAAATCTCCTCTCTGTTTCGTATCTTGTAATTTTCTGATTCTCTTTTCCACCGTTAATCGTAGTAATCATGTTACTGTTCACTCCGTTTTCAGTAACACGCTTCGCGATGCATAGAATTTATTTCAATTTTTTCTGTACGAATCAGCATGGACAGAGTATAATGCAAAAGTGAATATATTTAAATCGTCAATTCAGATATATTCAGTAAGGTCAGATTGGAGAAAATATTACAAATGATTACCTATAATTTCACAAATACAGGGTCAGATTCTCTGTATGAATATTTATATAAATGCATCAAAAATGACATTTTACAGGGAAATATCAAGCCTGGGGAAAAATTACCATCCAAGCGCTCTTTTGCAAAAAATCTGGGTATAAGCGTGATTACTGTAGAAAATGCTTACGAACAGCTTATTGCAGAAGGTTATATCTATTCCATGCCAAAACGTGGCTTCTATGTTACCGATTTTAAGAAAGCTGTGGAAATCGAAAAAAAAAATATCACAAAAGAAATGATTCCTCTCACAAGCGGAGATTCCGGATATCTGGCTGATTTTTCCAGTAATCAGACACAATCTGAGCTTTTCCCGTTCACCATCTGGACAAAAATGGTCCGCGAAGTTTTAAATGAAAATCAGATGCAGCTGATGACGAACCCTCCATGCGGCGGCATTTTTTTCCTCCGCAAGGCTATCGCCACATACTTAAAAGAATTCCGTGGAATGACCGTCCTGCCGGAACAGATCATCGTAGGTGCCGGTACGGAATACCTGTACGGACTTCTGATCCAGCTTTTTGGCAAAGACAAGGTTTACGCAGTGGAAAATCCGGGATACAGAAAGATTCCTCAGATTTATAAGAGCTGGCAGGTACCATGCCAGTATATTGATATGGACAATGACGGGGTAAAAGTTTCCGAACTGGAAGAAAAGAAGGCTGATATCCTGCATATCTCCCCATCCCATCACTACCCTACCGGAATCGTCATGCCAATCAGCAGACGTTATGAGCTTCTTGGCTGGGCTTCCAGGGGAGAAAACCGATATATTATCGAAGACGATTACGACAGCGAGCTTCGCCTGAGCGGGCAGCCGATTCCCACATTACAGAGCATTGATGTCTCTGATAAGGTCATTTACATGAACACTTTTACCAAGACACTCTCCTCAACTGTCCGTATCAGCTATATGGTCCTGCCCAGACAACTTCTGGATGAATTTTATAAAAAGCTTTCCTTCTATTCCTGCACTGTGTCTAATTTCGAACAGTATACACTTGCAAAGTTTATTCAGGAGGGTTATTTTGAAAAACATATCAACAGACTTAGAAACTATTATCATTCCAAGCGTGATGCCCTGATTACTGCTATCAGAAACAGCCGGTTAAATGATTTCGTCACAATCTCAGGCGAGGAGGCCGGCGTTCATTTTCTTATGAAAATTGAAACCTCACAACCAGAAGAAAAACTGATCCAGTCAGCCGGTACGCAAAGCATAAAAATGGCGCCTCTGTCCGGTTACTATCATGTTCCCGGCGAGGCGCCCGATAATGTATATATTATGAATTATTCTTCTATAAAAATAGATGATATCAAGGAGATCGTTCACAGACTGAACCTGTGCATTTAACCGAATCGGCAAGTCCCTCCTGATAAAACGCGGAGCAGTTATTCGGTATCGAGCCACATATTTTACTTAGTCTTCCTTAAGGCTCTCTACAGCTTCTGTAAAGTCCTGAATGAGGTCCTTCGCATCCTCAATTCCCACACTGATGCGGATCGTATCAGCATATACACCGGCCTCAGCCATTGCTTCCGGCGTACTGTGAATATAAATCGTAGACGCCGGATGAATTACCAGTGTTCTCACATCTCCGATATTCGTGGCGATCTTTACATATTTCAGATGATTGATCAGCTGATATGCCCGTTCTTTCGAGCCGGTATGGATAGTCAGAATCGCGCCACCTTTTCCATGAAGCTGTTTTTGGGCAAGCTCATGGTATGGACTGGATTTCAACAACGGATAATTGACAGATACGTCTTCCAGCTTCTCCAATGCCTGCGCAAGCTGGAAAGCATTCTCACAGACCCGCTCCATACGCAGACCAAGTGTCTCCATTCCGATAATATTCAGATAGGCATTCATCGGAGCCAGACAGCCTCCCATATTTCGCCAGATTCCATTTCTAAGCTTCACCAGATAAGCAAATTTTCCATACTTTTTATATTCTTTCATTCCCGGATATCTCTCCGGATTCCACGAGAAGTTTCCACTGTCAATAATAATTCCGCTGATGGCATCTCCACTTCCGTTTATATACTTTGAAGTGGAATGTACGACCACATCTGCACCATACTGAATCGGATTGAGAAGATACGGAGTAGCCGTTGTACTGTCTACGATCAGCGGCACACCTTTTCCATGGAGGAAATCTGCAGTCTCACGCACATCCATTACATTCAACGCCGGGTTTCCTATGATTTCACCAAATACCGCCTTAGTTCTCTCAGTCAGAAGCGGCTCAATCAGTTCTTTTTCTACTCTCGGAATAAAATGTACCTTGATTCCAAATGCCTCCAAGTCATGAAGAAGGTCCAAAGTTCCTCCAAACAATGCGCTTCCGGCAATCACCTCATCGCCCGCCTGTAGAATATTAAGCAGTGACAAGGTAACTGCTGACATTCCGGAGGAACAGGCTACACCTCCGATTCCGCCTTCCAGCTCATTTACTCTTCGTTCAAAGGCATCCACTGTAGGATTTGCAATTCTGGTATACGCAAAACCCGGTGCCCGGTTCTGAAATACTTTCTCCAGCTGTTCTGATGACTCATAGGCAAACGCATTTGCCAGACTGATTGGCGGCACTGTGGAGCCATTTGCGTAATTATCTACTGATTTTCCATGTAATAATTTAGTCTGAAATTCCATGTCCATATTCCCCTTGTAAAATATATAATCATATCAGAAGCTCCAAAATATCTGTATCAACATATAGAGTTTCTGTTTTTATTATTTCATAGTGTTTTAGTATGAATAGTAGTATATTATTTTTATGTGAAACTGTCAAGAAATCTGCATATACCAAATTTTTATACGGATATATAGTTTTAATTTATATATTGATATCTTTCTATAACATTTATTTTTTAAAAAATTATTGCTGTTCACTACGTGACCAGTAACAAAAAATCGATATTTTTTCACAATTTGTCGAAAATTCATAGCTTTTTTCATACACATCTGGTAAAATTGTTGTAGATTATAATTTCAGCCAATATTTTTGTCTGAATAATATTCTTTTGCTTTCCAATACTGCGAAAACAGATATTCTGAAAGCAAAAACTACTACATAAGATTCATATAAGAACAGAAGGAGGCTCTTTATGAAAACAAGGAAAAAATGGTTAAGAAAAACAACAGCAATCTGTACAGCAGCTCTTCTGGGCACCGCTGTCATTCCATCTACAGCGTTTGCTGCAGACGACTATGCTTCCATTGAAAAAAATGCATGGGCAGAGGAAGTAAAAAATATGGCATCTTCCTATGCAGCCTCTATAGAAGAAAGCCAGGCTCTTGTGTCTGGAATGCAGAGCGATATATCTCTGAAAATCGAAGATTCCGGTCGCTCTCTTCTTGGATTTGTTGCACCGTTTGATATTTCCTGGTTAAATGACATCACACTTGCCAATACCGTCTCTTTTACTGATGGAAAAGAGGGGCTTCTGATGAAAGTCCTCCTCAATGATAATCAGATCTGTTCTTTAGAATATTATCTTGATCCGGAAAGTCAGGATGTCTACATGCGTATTCCAGAACTCTCCGATAAATATTTTAAAACAAATCTGAAAGAAGCGGCTGATCAACAGGCTTCCAATATTGAAAGTGATATTGAAGAGTTAACTCCTGATGATACAGATGTTGATATTCCAACTGATAATTTTGCCTCAGCATATTCAGACAGTATCAGCCTGTCAGCTTCCCTGATGTCTGATCTGTCATCAGCACTGCCGGAAGCATCTGTAATTGAGGCGCTTCTGGACAAGTACGGTTCCATGCTCTTTGATAATCTGACCGAGGGCGAAAGCAGTCAGGAAACTCTTACTGCCGGAGATATCAGTCAGGACTGTACCGTATATGAAGGACAGATTTCATCTGCGGACGCTGTCAAAACCGCAACTGAACTCCTGGAAGCAGCCAAATCAGACAGCGACATCGAAAGCATTCTCAATACCTGGAACGATAAACTCTCCAGTGGCGAAAATCTATACGAAAGTTTCACTACTGCTGTGGACAAAGGTCTTAACGCCCTGAAAGACACTGACACCAGTGATTCCGAAGATTCTTACCTCTCCACTAAAATCTGGGTAGATGAAAACGGCAGAATCGCAGGACGCGCACTTGAAATTCAGGAAGGTGACACCACAACACCAATTCTCACCTGGCAGATGCCTGAAAATGGTTCCGATTTTGGTTATCTTCTTACCATCGCATCAGATGATATCAACACTTACTCTTTGTCCGGCTCCGGTCAGATTGATGGAGATAAATTAAACGGAACTTATGAACTCTCCCTTGCTGACAGTATTTCAGCCATTATTGAAGTAAAAGATTATGATACAGTTTCTGCAAAGGAAGGCAATTTAAATGGTAATTATAAGATTACTTTCCCATCTTCCGATACAGACAATGAAGATGATTACTATAGCTCAATACTTGAGAACTTTGCACTTGTTCTGGATCTGAATTCCGAAAAAGATTCCGGTTCTGTTGCTCTCTCAATAGAAAACGCGGGCAGTACGCTTGGTACTCTCAGCATTACAGGCGGTGCCGGCGAAGCTGTTGAGATTCCGGATCTGGCTTCACTGAAAGATGTTTATGATGCAAACAACAACGATGATATGAATGCTTATGCTGCTACACTTGACTTTACTTCAATTATGGATAATCTGTCAAAAGCAGGAGTACCGGATGAGGTCATCACTTATATTCTCAGTGGAGGAAGCGCTACAGAAGATAGTTCCGACACAGAAGCTTCAGAAAACAGCGAAACTTCCGATAATACATCTGATGGCTCTGATACAGATGCTGCAGCCTGATGTCAGATAGGAAACTTGCTTAATTCGGTTACACAATCAGAAAGTAAAATATATAATAGAAGGTCAGATATCGTAGAGGATATCTGACCTTTCATAACAGGGACTGTTGCAAAGATTGATGCAGCAGTCCCTTTCAAACGGATGAGGAAATTAAAATGAATACAACAGCAGATCTTGGCAAAGCTCCGATACGCACCCTGGTGCTTCAGCTTGCCATTCCTTCCATGACAGCCCAGTTTGTCAATGTACTTTACAGCATCATTGACAGAATGTACATCGGTCATATTGCCGGTCATGGTACGCTCGCACTTGCAGGTGCAGGGGTATGCGGCCCTATTGTCACGCTTCTCACTTCATTTGGCACATTGGTAGGAATCGGAGGTTCCATTACCATGGGAATCCGAATGGGTGAAAAAAATACAAAAAAAGCAGAACAGATACTGGCAAATTCTTTTCTTATGCTCAGTATTTTCTCTATTCTGCTGACTATCAGCTTTCTTTTACTAAAAGATAAGCTGCTCATGTGGTTTGGTGCAAGCGAAGCTACTTTTCCATATGCAAATACATATCTGACTATTTATACTGTGGGAACTTTCTTTGCATTGATGGCTACAGGACTCAATTACTTTATCAACTGTCAGGGCTTTCCGCTTGTAGGAATGTTTACCGTTCTCATCGGTGCAGGGTGTAATATCCTGTTGGATCCTGTTTTTATCTTTGGCTTTCATATGGGAATCGCAGGTGCCGCTGTTGCAACTGTGATTTCACAGATTCTCTCATGTATATTTGCCATGAGATTTCTGTTTGGTAAAAAAGTCCCTGTGAAGATTACATTCGGACAGTATGATACAAAAATCATGAATCGGATTCTTTCCCTGGGATTTTCGCCCTTCCTGATTCTTGCTACTGACAGTCTCATTCTGATTCTGCTGAACACAATTCTTCAAAAATATGGCGGGAAATCTCAGGGAGATATGTTTATTACCTGCGCAACCATCGCACAAAGTTACCTGCTTCTGATCACCTCATCGATGATTGGAATCAGCGGAGGTACACAGGCAATCCTCAGTTATAATTATGGTGCCAGACGTGCTGACAGAGTCAAAGATGCAGAAAGGAACATTCTGGGAGTAATGCTTATCTTTACCATCATTATGTTCCTTCTCTCCCGGCTTGTTCCCCGGTACTTTGTTCTGTTATTTACATCAGATCCACAATATATCAGTTTCTCTGTCTGGGCAATCCATACTTATACTCTGATGATCATTCCACTGAGCTTTCAATATGTATTCGTAGACGGTCTGACTGCCCTAGATCGTCCTAAAACAGGACTTGCACTCTCCGTAACCAGAAAATCACTCTTCGTTCTCAGTGCTGCCATCCTGCCTGTTTTCTTTGACGCAAAAGCTGCATTTTTTGCGGAACCTGTAGCTGACGGAGTCTGCTCCGTTCTCTCTACGGTTGTATTTTTGCTCCTGATCAACCGTCACCTGCAAAAGCGCTGCCAGACAGTCTGATTTATTTCAGAAGTCAGTTCCAATAGTATTTAATACCGATACATACTACTGCTGCTGTTGCAAGCTCACAGATCCAGAACGCATTCCACACAACTCCTGCTCCTGCAAAGAAGCACAGCACATAAGCTGCCGGAATGATCACGATAATATATCTTAATAAAGAAATCACCAGTGACTGGGTACCTTTTCCCAGTCCTTCCAATGCACCGGAAGCGGTAACCGAAACTGCAGATGGAATAAATCCGATACTGATGATTCTCAGTGCTGCTGTTCCCAGTCTCACTGTTTCCGGATTCTCAGTAAACAATCCCATCAATGGTCCTGAGGCTACGAAGCAGATAATCGTTCCCGCCAGCATGATCATTCCATTCAGGCAAAGAGAAAGTCCGAATATTTTCTTTACTCTCTTTGTCTCTCCGGCTCCGTAATTATATCCCATCAGAGGACGCATTCCCTGCACGATACCACTTGCCGGCAGATACAGAAATGTCTGTAATTTATAATAGATTCCCAGCACTACTACATAACTTTCTGAGAAAGCGGACAAGATCTGATTCAGGAAAGAAATCAGCACGGATGGAAGTGCAATATTCAGTATCGCAGGAACTCCGACCATATATAACTTGGCATCCAGATTCCTGTTCAATTTCAGATATTTTCTGCTGACTTCTACAGGAAGACTGCATTTCGCATATGCAATCAGATATACAATAACTGTAAACACCTGACCAAGCCCTGTTGCAAGTGCTGCACCCTTAATTCCCATTTTCGGAAAAAATCCTACGCCAAAGATAAGAAGTGGATCCAGGATAATATTGGAAATACATCCTACCAGAAGGCTGATCATTGTGATTTTCATTCTTCCTACTGCCTGGAAAATTTTTTCAAAAGACAGACTGACCATAATCACTACCGAAAATGCAAAGGCAATAGTGGAATACTGTGTTCCAAGCGTAATGACCTCCTGTTCTTTTGTAAACATTTTAAGGAATACCGGCATAAACGGAATACATAACGCGGTGATCACTATGCCATGGATAATATTAAAAAGCATACCATGCGTGGCAGCCGTATTTGCATTCCTTAAATTCTTTGCCCCCAGGTGGAAGGATATCTGTGCATTGATTCCAACACCGAAACCAATCGCAATCGCATTGATAAAATTCTGTACCGGATACACCAGAGACAATGCCGTCATGGCCTCTTCACTGATTTTTGCAACAAAAAAACTGTCTACAATGTTGTACAGTGAATTTACCAGCATGGACAGTACCATCGGCAGGGCCATAGATGCCAACAGTGGCAGTACCGGTTTTTCTTTCATAAAAGTATTGTTCATTCTTTTCCCCTTTCTTTAAAAATATCTGCTACCGCTTACAACAACCCGTAGTTTTGCATTATTGCCGTAATTACCGCAAAAAAATACCACACAATTATCATTACAGTTAATGTATGATAATTGTGTGGCGAAAAAAGTTTATGTTTATCATAAGACTAAAAAGTCCACACCAATTTTGGCGTGATAAACATACCATAGATTCCTGATATCTGTCAAGTATCTCTTATATTTTTAATTTTTAGCCGGATTAAGTGTTTCCAGCCATTTTACAACATTCTCCTGATCAGGTGCTGAATATGGCACTACAATACACATCGGTTCATAAGATACACCCAGTTTCTCTGCAAGCTCACTGTCTGTGATTGAAATATGTGTAGTATCTGTCTGCGACCCAAATGCTTCAAAATTATCTGCGCCCAGCAGTTCCTTCAGATCCACAAATACCTGGTTTTCATTTAAAGTCTGATAAAGTTCCTCCGGCATGACCATAATATCGATCGTTCCTGCCTGAACCTGTGTCACATAAGCCATCTGCGCAGTATAATTGAACTCTGACGGATCAGCATCCGTAGTAAGGTTGACTCCTATTTCTACTTTGCTGTACTTATCATCGCCATTACCAAGTGCTTCCTTGATTTCCTGTTCGAACTCATCGGTATCACTTACTGTTGAATTTACCACTGAAATGGACATGACTGTTTTTATCTTGGACTGTTCGTAAAAATCTTTCACGCCAAAGATAAGTGCAATTGCTATGATCACTCCAAAGATAGCTGGTTTATAATACATCCAGATATATTCCAGCTTCTTTTTCATTCCCATTCCTTTTAACTTTTCTTTTTCAATCAGGCGTCTTTCCTTCTTCGACAGATCCAGCTCATCCTTGATCTCCGGATTGAGTACACTCTCATCATGCTGCTCTGTCTGATTCACTCTCTTCTCCCTCTGTCTTGTGTCCTGATCTTGTTCTGCCATTTTTTCTCCTTTGTGCATTCTGCAAATTTCATTACTGCATTTACTGTAACCAGTGTGCCGAATTACTGATTACTATAACATATTTCTATCTTCGTGAACAGTTTTTTAAACGCATATTTAACGTAAAAACGCCCTGTATCATCCCCAGAGTAATCCCATACACCAAAAGCGGACGCAGCCATAAATAGCATAAACTGCTGTCAATTCCCACATGATGCGAAATCTTTTTCATTACATCAGCAACCGCCGGATGAAGCAGATAAATCAAAAATGCGTACTTTCGCCCTATTTCCGCCAGTATCGGTGAAATTTTCTTTTCTTTGCCATATAAGACAAGCCATAAAAACAGGCAGATGACCGCGATACAATTTCCCAGATAAATTTCTCTCGCATTCTGAAAAGAATATTCCAGAATACTAAGCGCTGCCCCTGCTGCCATACCAACAATAAGCAGCCATTTTATATGTCTTTCTGTATGCTTTTGAACAAAGCATTGATACATCTTATCCTGATATTCATGAATCATCTGTCCTGTCAGATAGAAACCAAATCCTGTAAACAGAAAGTTTCTGTATTCCATCGTATGATAAAATCCCCCGAAAAATCTGCAAAATTCCGCCCGCCACAAAAGCATTGCCAGCAATACAGGTATACAACAATATGCAGCTTTCCTAAGTTTCCATTTTTCAACAAAGAAATCAACTGCATAGCAATAAATCAGCGCCGGCAAAAACCACAAATGAGCTCTCACTACAGAAGTACTGTTATATAAAGCAAATTCTTTCAGATGACTACTGTCCGTAAGTTCTTTCAGCCATTCTCCTGTATCTTCCCCAGACAGAAACTTCATAATATATTCCCAGACAAGATAAAACAAAAGCGATATGAAAAAAAGTTTTAAAATATGCAAAATCTTAGATGGTATTTTATCCTCTGCTGTCTTCCCTTCATAATAGCAAAAATATCCCGATATCATAAAGAAAAACGGAACTGCACATCTGGCCAGAACCTTTATGATCTGTCCCACCTGCCCCGGAAAGCTTACATGAATAAACACCACGAGGCATGCAGCAACCGCCTTCGCCGCATCCAGACTTTTATTTCTCATTTCCCACCATTCCTTATCTGTAGTAATTTTTATATAATGATTTAACCAAATCAAGTAAGTACCCTGTTTCAATTGCAAAAAACAGTAAACCACAAGTAGAGATTGGCTTGTATTCCATTGAATCGTACTTCCAATTACAAACCAAAATTCGTAAAAATATCTCAATAGCTGGTTTTTAAATATAGCAAAGCTTTCAAGACATGTCAATCTTCAGGCCGAGGGCGAAGACATCAGCCAGCTTCTGTCTACTCTGGCAAGAAGTCTCGCGTTATGATATGCCATACGCAATGTCAGGCAAGTTCGCCCCAGATATTTACTTCCATCCGGTGTTTTCATACATGCAAGCGCCAGATCAGGTTTTCCCGGATGCCTCAGGCAGATTGGGATCAATAGCTGAATCGAGTGATTATAGTACTGTGGAATTGCAGTCTTATAATCTGCCTCCAGCATTCTTCTGGTCTGTTTTAGTGCACCATCAAACAGCTGCAGCCTCATACTGCTGTCCCTGACCTCTTTTGGCAGACGTGATGCATTCTCCTCATCTCCAAAAATGTGCTCATACTGCGGAATCACCGGAAGCTTCGTGTCAAATACAAGATCAGCGGGATTTTCCACATAACATGCCTTTGGTGGCAGGTTGGTGATTCCTTCTTTTAATAAATAATATTCTGTGTAAAAGCCATCCAGAAACCACAACTGCCTGTCCGGCACCAGATTGGGAATAAAGTACGCATAAATCGGCTGATAATAGTAATTAAAGAGTCCTGTATTGAATATTGCATAATTCTTTCTCTCACACACCTTATTTTCTTCGTAAAGGCGTTTAAATGTATGTTCCAGGTATCCTTTCAGGATTCCGTTATCATCTGTATCCGAAAAGCTCCACTTCTCCGGCACCATCCTTGCAAGATTCTGAATCTGCCGGTTATAATCGCCGCAGTAAGTAAAATCGAATAAATTAATCATCAGGCTCCTCCTGTTCCTGCACCTTTGATATTGTTTTCTTTTTATTTATTGTATTTTGGAAAAGCTATGGCAGAACTGCCATATTGTGATTTGTATAAAAAATCCACAAGTATATTGATATCTTTGACTTGATTTTTATTTACCATAGCACAATCACCACGAAAAGACAAGCTTTACTATCTTTCAAAAATATCAATATTTCAACATTTGTTACTGTTCACTGCGTTCTCAGTAACACGCTTCGCGATGCACAGAATTTATGCTATTCGCATAAATTCGCGCGGTATGTCTCGGGTTTTCTGTTGCCAGGCATCCGTAAGAAGCTGCCGGTGGCAGGTTCTGTAGGTGACCTTCGCTCACAAAAAACACCTCGCGGGATACTACCTGTGAACAGTAACCAACATTTTCTCCTCTTACCTGCTACTTGTAACCTGTCAGTAAACTATGTTATACTTCTGGCAACAGGCAAAAAATTCAACTAATGTGATCCTTTTCCTGTAATCCAGTTTATTTTTGAACAATACTATTTAAAGAAGGTTATTTCGTGAAAAAAGATGGCTATTACTCCTCCGGAGAATTTGCACGCATGGCACATGTAACACTACGTACCATTCGCTACTATGATAAACAAAATATTCTAAAACCATCCTATGTGACGGAATCCGGCGCTCGTTTTTACACAGACGAAGATTTCGCAAGACTTTCCCAGATTCTGCTTCTGAAATATCTTGGCTTTTCCCTTGACGATATCCGTGAAATGACTATTGATGATTCTGATTACCATTTCATGGAAAACTCCCTGAATATTCAGCTGAAACTCGTCCGCGACCGCATCGAGCAGATGCAGCTGGTAGAAAAAGCCATTCAGGATACAACCGAAGCAATCCGTTCACAGCATGCGATAGACTGGAATCAGATGCTTGACCTGATTCACCTCACCGGTATGGAAAAAAGTATGAAGAATCAATACCAGAATGCTTCCAATATCTCATCCAGAATCAACCTGCACAGTCTCTACTCCCAAAATAAGCAGGGATGGTTTCCATGGATCTATAAACAATGCCAAATTCATCCAGGCATGCGTATTCTTGAGCTCGGATGTGGTGACGGTGCACTTTGGACACAAAACATCCAGTTTCTTCCACAGGATATTTCCATTACCCTCTCTGATCTTTCCTCCGGAATGATCCGTGATGCCAGACGTGCACTCGGGCGAAAAGACAAACGTTTTTCTTTCGAAGTTTTTGACTGTGCGAAAATTCCACATAAAGGCTGTAATTTTGACCTGGTGATTGCCAATCATGTTCTCTTTTACTGTGAAGACATTCCTGCTGTGTGTAATGAAATCCAGCGTGTGCTCGTTCCCGGTGGGAAACTAATCTGCAGCACTTATGGCAGTCATCATATGCAGGAAGTCAGTCAGCTGGTCCAGGATTTCGATAATAGGATCGTTCTTTCCGCAGACAGACTTTATGAACGTTTCGGCAGAGAAAACGGTGCCGATATCCTTGCACCGTATTTTTCTGATATTTCCTGGGAATCCTATAATGACTCCCTTCTTGTCCCGGATGCAGAGCCACTGATTTCCTACATTCTGTCCTGCCATGGAAATCAGAACCAATATCTTCTGGACAAATATACAGATTTTCGAGGATTTGTATCACGAAAAACAAAAGATGGCTTCTTTATCACAAAAGATGCCGGTATTTTTCTTTGTGAAAAATAACCAAATTTTAACTTTTTTGTAAAAAGTACTTGAAGGTGACCTAAGGTCACCTTTTATAATACAATTACCAACGCCGGGAAATAGATTTCCGGCAAACTGACACTATATTGAACTCGATAAGTACAGTGACTTATTGGTTATGAGCAAGTAGCGAAAGCGGATTGCGAATATCCGATTGACTACATTATATGTTTAAAAGAGTCATCAATTTTTCACTGCACTGACAAATGAAAAAGGAGAATACGCATGAAAGGTATTATTTTAGCAGGCGGCTCCGGCACACGCCTTTATCCGCTTACAATGGTAACATCCAAACAGCTTCTGCCAATCTATGATAAACCAATGATCTACTATCCCATGTCTGTACTGATGAACGCAGGAATCCGCGATATCCTGATCATCTCTACGCCGCAGGATACTCCCCGTTTTGAGGAACTTCTTGGTGACGGACATCAGTTTGGCGTACACCTTACTTACGCCGTACAGCCAAGCCCTGACGGACTTGCTCAGGCATTTATCATCGGCGAGGAATTTATCGGTGATGATACAGTTGCCATGGTTCTCGGCGATAATATCTTCGCAGGACATGGACTGAAGAAAAGACTGAAAGCTGCTGTAAAGAACGCAGAATCCGGCGAAGGTGCTACTGTTTTCGGATACTATGTAGATGATCCGGAGAGATTCGGTATTGTAGAATTTGACCATGAAGGCAAGGCTATCTCAATTGAAGAGAAACCGGAGCATCCGAAGAGCAACTACTGTGTCACAGGTTTATACTTCTATGACAATCGCGTCGTAGAGTATGCAAAAAATCTGAAACCAAGCGCCAGAGGCGAACTTGAGATCACAGACCTGAACCGCATCTATCTGGAAAAGGGCGAATTAAACGTAGAGCTTCTCGGACAGGGATTCACATGGCTGGATACCGGCACACATGAAAGTCTTGTAGAAGCTACCAATTTCGTAAAAACAATGGAAAGCCACCAGCACCGTAAGATCGGATGTCTGGAAGAGATTGCATATCTCAACGGCTGGATCACCAAAGACGAGGTACTGAAGGTTTATGAGGTACTGAAGAAAAATCAGTATGGCCAGTATTTAAAAGACGTTCTGGATGGTAAATATTTAGACGTACTTCACTGATTCAAAATCTGTTTTCTGATTTTGCCGTATTTTTTCAGTTAAACAGAAATTGAACTATTTGCCCGTAATCCTTTCTTTCCGTAATCTGTCAGCAGTTCTGTTTCTGACAGATTACAGCAGAAGATGTAATTATAATTTCAAAATCAAAGGAGAATTTTAATGAACATTATCGTAACCGGCGGTGCCGGATTTATCGGAAGTAACTTTATTTTTCACATGTTAAAAAAATACCCGGATTACCGCATCATCTGTCTGGACTGTCTGACCTATGCAGGAAATCTTTCCACTCTTGCACCTGTCATGGACAACCCAAATTTCCGTTTCGTAAAAGAAAGCATCACAGATCGCGAAGCAGTTTACAAACTCTTTGAAGAAGAACACCCTGATATGGTTGTAAACTTCGCAGCAGAGAGTCACGTTGACCGCTCCATCGAAAACCCGGAAGTTTTCCTTACCACAAATATCATCGGTACTGCTGTTCTTATGGATGCATGCCGCAAATACGGTATCAAGCGTTATCATCAGGTATCCACTGATGAAGTTTACGGAGATCTTCCATTAGACAGACCTGACCTGTTCTTCACAGAGGAAACTCCGATCCACACAAGCAGCCCTTACAGCTCTTCCAAGGCTTCTGCAGACCTTCTGGTACTGGCTTACCACAGAACCTACGGACTGCCTGTATCTATCAGCCGCTGCTCCAATAACTACGGACCATATCATTTCCCGGAGAAACTGATTCCGTTAATGATCGCCAACGCATTAAATGACAAACCACTTCCTGTTTACGGAAAGGGTGAAAATGTACGTGACTGGCTGTATGTAGAGGATCACTGCCGCGCGATCGACCTGATCATCCACAAAGGACGTGTAGGCGAAGTTTACAATGTAGGTGGTCACAACGAAATGACAAACATTGATATTGTTAAGATCATCTGTAAAGAGCTTGGCAAACCGGAAAGTCTGATCACATATGTGGCAGACCGTAAAGGTCATGATATGCGCTATGCCATTGACCCCACCAAGATTCACAACGAACTCGGCTGGTTACCGGAAACAAAATTTGCAGACGGTATCAAGAAGACCATCAAATGGTATCTGGATAACAAAGAATGGTGGGAAACTATCATCTCCGGCGAATACCAGAACTACTACGAAAAAATGTACGCAAACCGCGGGGAGGCATAATTTATGAGGATTTTTGTAACAGGTGTAGGCGGTCAGCTTGGACATGATGTTATGAACGAACTTGCGAGACGCGGCTATGAAGGTGTGGGAAGCGACATTGCTCCTTCCTACAGCGGAATCGCAGACGGCACTGCAGTTACCACAATGCCTTATGTGCAGATGGATATCACTGACAAGACTTCTGTAGAAAAAGTCATCAAAGAAGCAAATGTTGACGCTGTGATCCACTGTGCTGCATGGACAGCTGTAGATGCTGCCGAGGATGAAGAAAATCAGCCGAAGGTCCGTCTGGTAAATGTAACCGGAACCCAGAATATTGCTGATGTGTGCAAAGAGCTTGACATCAAGATGTTGTATCTGTCCACTGACTATGTGTTCGATGGTCAGGGAACCACTCCATGGGAGCCGGACTGCAAGGACTATAAACCATTAAATGTCTATGGACAGACGAAGCTGGACGGTGAACTCGCCGTATCCGATACTGTTGATAAATTCTTTATCGTCCGTATTGCATGGGTATTTGGCAAAAATGGTAAGAACTTTATCAAGACCATGATCAACCTTGGAAAAACTCACGACACACTATCAGTTGTAAATGATCAGATCGGCACACCTACTTATACTTATGATCTGGCAAGACTTCTGGTAGATATGATCGAGACAGAGAAATACGGCTATTACCACGCAACCAATGAGGGCGGATATATCAGCTGGTATGATTTCACAAAAGAAATCTTCCGTCAGGCCGCTGCCATGGGACACCCGGAATATCTCCCGGAAAACATGACAGTCAACTCCGTCACAACTGCAGAGTATGGCGCTTCCAAAGCAGCCAGACCGTTTAACAGCCGTCTGGATAAGAGCAAACTGACAGCCAATGGTTTCACACCACTCCCCACCTGGCAGGATGCACTTGGACGGTATCTGAAAGAACTGGATTTCTGAAAAAATCCGGCAAAACACTCAAAAGCCTGGTGTTTTGCCGGATTTTCTATTCTTCTCTATGCAGTTTTCTTCTTTTGCGCTGTCTGCCATACGCAGCATCCCACGATCAGAAGCAGTCCCAAAATATCCGTCATAAGCGTTGGATTGATAAGCATCAGTCCTCCTACAGCCAACATAACGCGGACAATTGCAGGCATCTTCACAAACAGAAAACCTTCCAGTGATGCTGACAGACCAAATACGCCGATTAGTGAAGTGATAAAAATCTGAACTACACTGACAGCAGTGGTATCGATCAGAAGCATGGACGGATTGAAGCAGAATACATACGGCACAATGAATACCGCGATAGCCAATTTCGAAGCTGTAAATGCAGTCTTCATTGGGTTCGATTTTGCGATTGCAGAACCTGCATAAGCAGCAAGTGCTACCGGCGGTGTAATATCTGCTACAATGCCGAAGTAAAATACAAAGAAGTGAGCTGCCATAATCGGCACTCCCATACGTACCAGAATCGGTGCACAGGTTGCTGCCATGATACAGTAGTTTGCAGTAGTCGGAACACCCATACCAAGAACAATACAGCAAAGCATTGTCAAAAGAAGCGCAATGATTAACTTTCCGTTTGCAACACTGATGATTCCGTTGATCAGGTCATTTGCAAGACCTGTCATAGTAATGGAACCGGAAATAATACCTGCAACACCACAGGCTACAGCTACAGAAATAACACCTCTTCCACCTGCTTCCAAGGCATCAAGACATTTTGTAACACTGATTCTGTTCTCTTTATCAAACAGACTTACTATAATAGAAAGAACGATTGCATAACTTGCGGCTTTCTGCATTGTCATATAGTTTCCTGATACCCAGATAACTAGCATGATCAACGGTAATAACAAATAAATCTTACGAATCAGGATCTTAAATACAGGAAGTTCTTCTTTCGGAATACCGGAGAGCCCCAGTTTCTTAGCTTCCAGATGAACTGCGATAAAGATTCCAGTAAAATACAGCAATGCCGGCAGGATTGCCCTGACGATGATCTGTGAATAGGGTACTCCTATAAAATCAGCCATAAGGAATGCAGCAGCGCCCATAATCGGCGGCATGATCTGTCCGCCTGTAGAAGAAGCCGCTTCTACTGCACCTGCAAACTCCGGCTTGTATCCGGTCTCTTTCATCATAGGGATAGTAACAGAACCTGTGGTAACTGTATTACCTACAGAAGAACCTGAAACCATTCCACAAAGAGCAGAACTGATAACTGCTACCTTCGCAGGGCCACCTGCATATTTTCCGGCCACACAGTTCGCAAGCTGGATAAAGAAATTGGAAATTCCTGTTCTCTCCAGGAATGCCCCAAAAATAATAAACACTACAATATACTTAGAGCATACATTTACAGGTGTGGAAAAAATACCCTCTTTTGTATAAAAAAGGTTGCGTACCAGGAATTTCACCCTGCCAAAAAACGCCGGGTTTGTAAGTCCTACAGCCAGCGCATAGATCAGGAAAAAGCCGGCTACAATCAGGATTGGCAAACCAACACAACGTCTGGTAAGCTCAACAAGTGCCAGAATGCCAATAATGCCGATGATAATCTGATAGATTTCAAATCTGGTACCCTGATTGATAATCTTATTTGCGTTAAAGGTGAAATACAAAAAAGCACCTGTGCCAAGCAACATAAAAATAATATCGCTTATCGGCATATAATTCTCTCTGATGTCACACTTCTTTGCAGGATAAGTCAGAAACCCGATCAGAACGATCAGTCCCAGGAAAGAAGTCAGTCGGATTTCCTCCAGGAAGGTTGCAAAAAGTGTTACATAAATACACCACAGTGAGAAGGCGATGAGAATTCCGCGGATAGCAATCTTATATTTTCCTGTCCATATACGGATATTAGACTCACGGTCATATTTTTTCATAACCGCATCTACATCAGCTCCCTCAGACTCTGACTGTCCCACCGGAGATGTATTTACTTTTTTACTGTTATATTCTTTCATACCGGTTATTCCCCTTTCGTGTCAACTGTAATTCCATGCTCTGCATAGTAACGTGCAGCACCTTCATGGAACGGTATCGTCATACCTGTAGTGGCATTCTCCAGGGAAAGCTCCTCTCCCTTTGCATTCTCGGATGCAATCTCATCTGCATGGTCAAAAATAGCAGCCGTCATATCGTACACTGTATCATCGTCCAGATTCTCAGATACAACAATTGTTGCCTTAACGGTGATTGTCTCTACCGGTTCATCCTGTCCCGGATAGGTTCCTGCCGGGATCTGGTAGGATGTATAATATGGACAGTCACTCAAAATTGAATCCCTGATCGCACCGTCAATATTGATCATATAGACACCATTGGTAGTTGCAAGCTCTGTGATAGCTGTCGTAGGTGCACCTGCAACAATAAATGCAGCATCAATTTTTCCATCCTTCAAAGATTCCTTGCTGTCCTCAAAAGACAGATACTGGGGATGGATATCATCCAGGGTAATGCCGCCTGCATTTAAAACATCCAGCGCATTGAAATATACGCCGGAATTTGCCGCACCGATAGATACGCTCTTGCCTTTCAGATCTTTCACTGTCTTAATGTCAGGATCCATGGTAAACAGCTGGACAGTCTCTGCATACAGGCCACCCAGAGTCCTGAAATCATGGGTTGCACCGTCCTGTTCAAATGCTCTTACGCCGTCCCATGCATAGGCCATTACATCTGACTGGACAAATCCAAGCTGGAAATCTCCGTCCTGTACTGACTGCAGATTCGCTTTGGAACCACCTGTAGAAACTGCTGTAACCTTTACATTTGTATTATTGGTAATATACTGGGCCAGCACACCACCGTAGGAATAATACGTTCCCGCCGTACCGCCGGTACCGAACGTCAGACGTTCTTTACTTTGTCCGCAGCCGCTCAGAAGGCTGACTGCAAGTGCAAGAGTCAAAACAAGGCCAACAAGCCTGCCAGCTTTTCTCCTGCCTCTGAAAAGCTCTTTGTTTCTCATAAATCCATCTCCTTCAGGTACATAATATTTCAAATTATGTTACTGTTCACTCCGTTCACAGCAACACGCTTCGCGATGCACAGAATTTATGCTCATCGCATAAATTCGCGCGGTATGTCTCGGGTTTTCTGTGACCTTCGCTCACAAAAAACACCTCGCGGGATATTACCAGCGAACAATAACTGAATTATATCATATTTTTTCAAAAAATGATAATCTTTATTGAATAATCTTACAAAAAACGTTACAATAAAAAAAACATGGATAACAAAATAAATAATAACCCAATGGAGGTATCTATTATGTCCGAAAGAAAATACCCTGTCATCACAATCAGCCGGGAGTTTGGTGCCGGGGGACACAGTATTGCAAGAGTAGTTTCAGAAAGGCTTGGTATCCCATATTACGATCGGGATTTCGCAAAACAGGCTGCTGCCAGAAGCGGATATTCCCAGGAGGATATTGATCGTGAGGGTGAAAATCTGAGCCGCAGTGCCAGACTTCTGGACAACATTCTGAATAACTCTGCAAGCTATTTCAGTTCCCATGATGCCATTTACCAGGCTCAGAAAGAGCTGATCCTCCAGTTCGCAGCAGAACAGGACTGTATTATTATCGGCCGCTGTTCCAATCTTATCCTGCGAAACGCCGGTATTCCCAGTCTGGATATTTTCCTTCATGCAGATGTAAATCTCCGCACAGAACATATTCAGAAATTAGGCTTAAACGGAAAGGAAGATCCCAGAAAATATCTCACAAAAATGGATAACCTGCGTGAAACCTATTTCAAAACCTATACAAAACATGAGCTTGGCACTTATCATGATTATGACCTGTGTCTGGATACCGGAAGCCTTGGATACGATAACTGTATTGAGATTATCACTTCACTTGCAAAACAGCAGGGGTTGAATCTGAAGCATCAGTAGAAGGATCACTGTCAGCTATAAAACAGCAACAAGGCTGTGGCAATCAGAAAATCTGCGCCACAGCCTCCTTATTTCATTCCTTTTAATAATTGTTTCTCAGTTTCTTTTATTTCACAAACTCATCCAGAGAACTGATCTGGATTCCTTCTTTTGCAAAAGCTTCTCTGATTTTTTCCACAAATTCCAGAGCCTTGGCTCCATCTCCATGAACGCAGATGGAATCTGCCTGAATATCAATGTCTTTTCCTGTAATTGCAGTAATCTTTTTCTCCTTGACCATACGGATCACTCTGGCAATAGCCTCATTTTCATCAGTGATCACAGCACCTTCCTTACGTCTGTTTACCAGAGTACCATCTTCTTCATAGGCGCGGTCTGCAAAAACCTCCATAGCTGTACGCAGACCCATATCCTGAGCTGCCTTTGCCAGCTGTCCGCCGGAAAGAGCAAGTACGATCAGACTGCTGTCAAATTCTTTGATTCCCTCACAGATCGCAGTAGAAAGAGCATAATCTTCTGCAGCCATATTATATAAGGCTCCATGAGGCTTTACATGCTGCATTTTTACACCGGTTACTCTGCAGAATGCATCCAGTGCACCCAGCTGATAGAGCACATAGGCTTTTGCCTCTGCAGGAGAAACACTCAGATTTCTTCTTCCGAAGCCCATCAGATCAGGAAAACCCGGATGTGCTCCTATACGGATTCCCGCTTCCTTTGCCATTGCCAGCGTATTTCCCATAACTACCGGATCTGAAGCATGATAACCGCAGGCTACATTTGCAGAGGAGATCAGCGGAATGATCTTATCATCATTACCGATTTTATAGTTTCCAAAACTTTCTCCCAGATCACTGTTTAAATCTACTGTATACATTTACCTTACCTCTTTTTTATTTATCATCCCTTAATTTTCAGCACATTCTCAATAAATCCGGTATCTGCTTTTCCCTCACAGAATACATTATTCTTCATAATCTGATACTGGAAATCAAGGTTTGTCTCCACACCCATGACCACCATCTCATCCAGCGCAGAGCGCATTTTCTGCAGTGCTGCCTCTCTGTCAGGTGCATGGACGATTACCTTCGCGATCATGGAATCATACTCTGACGGAATCTTATAACCTGTATAAAGGGCAGTATCCACCCGGACTCCGTTGCCTGCCGGAAGATGCATATGCTGTACTACTCCGGGACTTGGCATGAAATTCTTTTCTGGAATCTCTGCGTTGATACGGCATTCAATAGCATGTCCTTTAATCCGGATATCTTCCTGTTTAAAGCTTAACTCCTCTCCCATAGCCACACGGATCTGCTCAATGATCAGATCTGTACCTGTAACCATCTCTGTTACTCCATGCTCAACCTGGATTCTGGTGTTCATTTCCATGAAATAGAAGTTGCCTTTTGGATCTACGATAAATTCAATAGTTCCTGCATTGGTATAACCTACTGTTTTCGCAGCAAGAACTGCATATTCATTCATTTTCCTGCGGGTTTCTTCATCAATGGCAGGGGACGGGGATTCCTCAATCAGCTTCTGATGATTTCTCTGTACCGAACAGTCACGCTCTCCCAGTGCCACCACATTTCCATGACTGTCTGCCATAATCTGGATTTCCACATGGCGGGGATTTTCTACAAAACGTTCAATGTACATGGTATCATCTCCGAAAGCATTGGCTGATTCTCTCTGTGCCATATTAAACTGAAACTCAAATTCATCCTCATTGGCAGCTACACGCATACCCTTACCGCCGCCTCCTGATGAAGCCTTAATCATAACCGGATATCCGATCTCTTCAGCCAGCTTTTTACCTGTTTCTGCATCGTATACAGGTTCTTTTGTTCCGGGTACAACCGGTACACCGGCATCCATCATGGTTTTACGGGCATGGGATTTATTTCCCATCTTATCAATAACATCTGCATCCGGTCCGATAAAAGTAATTCCGTTTTCTTTACATTTACGTACAAACTCACTGTTTTCTGAAAGAAAGCCAAAACCGGGATGGATAGCATCTGCTCCCATATTTTCTGCTGCAGCAATGATCCGGTCCATGTTCAGGTAGCTGTTTCTGGCAGGACCTTCTCCGATACAGATACGCTGGTCTGCCAGCTGTACATGAAGGCTCTTAGCATCTTCTTTTGAATAAACAGCCACACTTCGGATCCCCAGATTCCTGCAGGCACGTATAATCCGGACTGCAATTTCCCCACGGTTGGCGATCAAAATTTTATTAAACAATATGAAAGCCTCCTTATCCTACAGTCTCTTAACGCGGAACAGAGGCTGTCCGTATTCTACTTTCTGTTCATTGCTTACCAGAACTGCTTCAATCTCACAGTCATAGTCACTCTGGATCTCATTCATAAGCTTCATAGCTTCCAGAATGCAGACTGTCTGTCCTGCTTTTACCTGATCTCCCACCTTTACAAAAGCAGGTACATCCGGAGCAGCAGCAGAATAGAAAGTTCCTACGATAGGAGAAGTGATAAACAGACTCTCCTCCTCTTCTTCCTCAGCCTTTTCCACAGTTGTATTCACAGGTGCAGATGCAGCCACAGGTACTCCCGCTGCAACTACAGGAGGATGATCCAGCTTGCTCATTGTAATCTTTACATCCTTGTCCTTATATGTGAATTCGTTAAGGGATGAATCCTCAATAATCTTTACCAATCCTTCAATCTTCTCTAAATCCATCGAACATTATCCTTTCTGTCTATTCTATATTATTTTTTATAGTTATTCTTCAAACAGCTTACGCAGTCTCTTTGCCACCAGACGGCAATCCAGAACCTCTTTACATGGCTGATGAATGATCTTTCTCAGCCCGTCAAGTTCTTTCATTTCCTCAACATAAAGAGCCTGAGCCTCCTGTACGGTAATTGCCTTGAAATGTATCTTATCATCTGTTTTTCTCTGTACCAGCTTGGGAATATCCACAGATGCTACTGTGGCAATTTTCCCATAACCGCCTGTTGTCTGACGGTCAGCCAGCAGAATGATAGGTTTACCATGGGAAGGTACCTGTATAGCCCCAAATGCGATTCCGTCGGAAATAATATCCGAAGTCTCCTTAGGTGCAATAAACGGTCCCTCCAGCCTGCAGCCCATACGGTCAAATTCATTTGTCACCGTATACTCACTGCACAGGAAAGTCTGGATGCCCTGTTTGCTGAACATACCATCCTGCGGTCCCATTACTACCCGCAGTGTTGCTTCTGTCTGATCAAACTCATCCATATCAAGCTTTCGGGAAAGGAAAAACGGCAGATAACGTCTCTTAATACGAAATCCGATATAATCGTCCGCTTCCAGTTTTCTTCCCTTAAATCCGCCCAGACCACTCTTTAAATTGGTGCATCGGCTTCCCATCACTACCGGAATATCCAGATAACTGGAAAAAGCAATATAACCTCTGCTTCCTGTTCTTGCACTTCCAAATTTCAGTACATCTCCCTTATTCATATACAGGGCTGTATACATGGGAGCCGGCTCTCCATTAATGGTTGGCTGGAAATCTCCGCCTGTGATCGCGATGATAGTAGCTGATGTAAATTCGAGGGTCGGACCTATCAGCGTTATCTCCAATACTGCCTCATTCTCCGGATTATCCAGAAGAAGATTGGCTATTTTGAATGAACGGACATCCATGACTCCTGCTACACTGAATCCCTGACTCTGATATCCATAACGTCCCAGATCCTGAACCGTTGTCATCATTCCGCCTTTTAATATACGAATTCCCATTTTATGCCTCCTCATGAACGGTGCACTGGTATTCGCCACGTTCTACTAATTCTCTGATCCGTTTGTACTCCTCTTCATCGATCGGTACAAAGCGGATATAATCTCCTGCCTCTACCAGAATCGGGATGTTGCGGTCCGGATCATAGGTTTTTACGGGTGTCATTCCCATTAGCTGCCATCCTCCCGGAGAATCCAGGGGATAAATTCCTGTCTGTGAACCACCGATCCCCACACTTCCTGCATTGATCTTGATTCTGGGATTGGCAAGACGGGGTGTATGGAGCCTTTCATCCAGCCCGCCCAGATAACAAAAGCCCGGAAGAAAACCAAGCATATAGATCAGGTAATCTCTGGAAGAATGAATCTTTATCACTTCCTCTACAGAAAGTCCGGCATGTTCTGCAATATTCTCAATATCCGGACCATATTCACCTCCATAGCATACAGGAATCTCATAAACTTTTCTGCATCCTTCACCTGCTGTAACTTCCATCTTTAACAGAATTTCCAGTCTTTTTTTCAGGTCATCGTAGGAAATCACACGCGGGTCATAATTAACCAGCAGAGAACAGAACGCAGGGATCATATCTACAACTCCCTCTATATGCTGTTCTCTCATAAGCTGTACAATGGCAGTGATCTTCCGGTTGATCTCCGGACTGATCTCTTTGCCAAATTCAACCAGAACAGAAGAATCACCTTCTGTTAAAATTCTAATGTCCGGCATAATCTGCTCCTCTTTTCTTAATCTTTTTTACCATATGTTTTTATAGCTGTTAATGAACCAAAAAGGTGTAACCTGGACGATCACACCTTTTTGATATACTCTCCAGTCTGAAAACCGGATACATTTTCCTCAATTATAACAATGTACCGATCTTAGATACAAATGTAGTTACACCGAGGTATGCTGTAAGAACTACCACGATCACTCCAAGAATGGTAAGTACTACCGGATGATGATAATTCTCTCCCATAATGGATTTCTTATGTGCAGCGATCAGGCAGATTGCCAGGGTGATCGGAAGGATCAGACCGTTCACAGCACCTGCAAGCACAAGAAGTACTGCCGGATTGCCAAGAATAAACATAATTGCTGTGGAAATAATGATAAATCCGATGATCACTTTATTTTCATTTTCTTCAATAGACTTACTGAAAGTCTTAAGGAAAGAAACAGAAGTATAAGCCGCACCAATGATGGATGTGATGGCCGCGCACAGAAGAACCAGACCTGCAAACCGGTATCCGATTTCACCAGCCCCCTGCTTAAAGGCATCTGCTGCAGGATTTGCAGCATCCAGTGTTACACCCTTGACAACAACACCCAGAACAGCCAGGAACAGGAAAATACGTACAATAGTGGCAATGATCATACCCATAACAGAACTCTTATTAATCTCTTTCAGGTTCTTCTCGCCTGTAATTCCTGCATCGATCAGACGGTGTGCGCCTGAGAAAGTGATATATCCTCCAACAGTTCCTCCCAGAAGTGTAAGGATTGCAGGAATCAGATTTGTGGCACCGGCTTCCGGTACAAATGTATTCTTCAATGCACTTCCTACCGGTGGTTTTACCACAATGATCACAACAAAGATTACGATAATCATAATGGCACCCAGTACCTTGGTAATAGTATCCATGGCACTTTTGGCATTTTTCAGTACAAATACCAGGATTGCCAAAAGACCTGCCAGTATGTAACCAACTTTGGTAGGTATTCCAAGCAATGTGTTAAAACCAAGTGCTCCGCCACCTACGTTTCCGATATTAAATACCAGACCACCAAATACAATCAGTATAGATACCAGATATCCCAGTCCCGGAAGTACCTTATTGGAAACATCCTGTCCACGAAGTCCGGTTACACAAAGCACGCGCCAGATATTCATCTGTGCAATGGCTGCAAGGATTACGGAAACCAGGATAACAAATCCAAAACTTGCCTGATACTGCCCGGTAAAGGTTGCTGTCTGTGTCAGGAATCCAGGTCCGATTGCAGATGTGGCCATCAGAAACGCTGCGCCAAGTAAGGCTCCACCACTTTTTTTCTTTTCGCTCATTTTTATTGCCCCCTTTTCATGTTATTATTGCTCATTATACTAAAAAATGAATATTTACACAAGCAAAAGTTGTTTTGACAACTTTTGATATCGAATTTTTATAATCTATATTTTGTAATAAAAAACAGCAAAGGAGTGCCCGGATTCCCATCCGATACAGCTCCCTTGCTGTTTTTTTCAGTCATGCGGATATAATCATCCACTTTGTTGTTCACTCACATAACCGAATAACTGCTTTGCACTTTATTCAGTTAAAATGTAAATTTATCTGCAAAATATGCATCCAGTTCATCGATCTTCACACGAACCTGTTCCATGGTATCACGGTCACGGATTGTAACTGCTCCGTCATTTTCGGACTCAAAATCATAAGTTACACAGAACGGAGTACCGATCTCATCCTGTCTTCTGTAACGTTTACCGATGTTTCCACGGTCATCATACTCACAGTTATATTTCTTGCTTAACTGCTGGTAAATCTTCTCTGCACCCTCATTAAGTTTCTTGGAAAGAGGAAGCACACCAATCTTAACAGGTGCAAGTGCCGGATGGAAATGAAGAACTGTACGAACATCATTCTTCTCTGCATCCAGAACTTCTTCGTCATATGCGCTGCACAGGAATGCAAGTACCACACGGTCAGCTCCAAGTGACGGCTCGATTACATATGGAATGTATTTCTGTTTCTTCTCATCATCAAAGTATGTCAGATCCTGTCCTGATACGTTCTGATGCTGTGTCAGGTCATAGTCTGTTCTGTCAGCGATTCCCCAAAGCTCGCCCCATCCGAATGGGAACAGGAACTCTACGTCAGTAGTAGCTTTGCTGTAGAAGCTTAACTCTTCTGCATCATGGTCACGATAACGAACTTCTTCATCCTTCAATCCAAGAGAATGTAACCAGTTCAGGCAGAAGTTCTTCCAGTATGCAAACCACTCAAGGTCTGTATCCGGCTCGCAGAAGAATTCAAGTTCCATCTGCTCGAACTCACGTGTACGGAATGTGAAGTTACCCGGTGTGATCTCGTTACGGAAAGATTTACCGATCTGACCGATACCAAACGGAATCTTCTTACGGGATGTTCTCTGAACATTCTTAAAGTTTACGAAAATACCCTGAGCTGTCTCAGGTCTTAAATATACAGTATTCTTGGCATCCTCTGTAACACCCTGGAATGTTTTGAACATCAGGTTGAACTGACGGATATCTGTAAAGTTATGTTTGCCGCATGTAGGGCATGGTACATTGTGATCTTTAATGAAGTTCATCATTTCTTCCTGAGACCATCCATCTACAGAGCTCTCCAGTTCAATTCCGTTCTCCTGGCTGAAATCCTCAATGATCTTGTCTGCGCGGAAACGCTCATGACATTCCTTACAGTCCATCAGCGGATCAGAGAAGCTTCCCAGATGTCCGGATGCTACCCATGTCTGCGGATTCATCAGAATCGCACAGTCAACACCTACATTGTATGGGGATTCCTGAATAAATTTCTGCCACCATGCACGTTTTACATTATTCTTTAATTCCACACCAAGATTACCATAATCCCATGTGTTTGCAAGACCTCCGTAAATCTCAGAGCCCGGGTAAACAAATCCTCTTGCTTTTGCCAGAGCTATGATTTTGTCCATTGTTTTTTCCATCACAATTCTCCTCGTTCTTTTTTAGGATAATTTATCTCTTTTTGAGATAATTAATTACTGTCTGCTTTGATATCTTTCTGATTTTTCAACGCAATAAACAGCTACAGCTACTGCTATTATAACTGCATCCGTTTTCTTTTTCAAGGTATCTCAGCTCATTATTTCCAGAATTTCCAGACTTTTGAACCGTTTTTCGGTGTTTGAGGCAACATACGTATGAATATGTCGTTCCAGTTCATAGAGTACTTCCTCTGTCACAGTAAATGTATAAAGTTTGCCAAGAGATGTGGTCACTATGTATTGCATAGCATACAAGGCAGGTGCCGATATCCTCTTTGCATCATTTACCTGTCCCAGACAATGTTTGTCCAGAATCCCATGATTCTGCTGGGAAAAGAATATCTCCTCTCCCTCCACCGGCTGTCTTTCACAGCATACACAATGAAACAGCGATGGACACAATCCCTGCGCGGCCATCATGCGAAGTTCAAAGATACAACGCACCAGCCGGTCTTCAATATGTGGATTCAAGAGAGCCTTTACTGTCACATACAGAAGATTCATGGATTCTTTCTCGTCCGTACCCTCCTGGCCGAAATAATCCGCAAGCTCCAGAAAATAATATCCGTAATAGATTCCCGGCTGTTCTCCTGCCAGTTCTACAAAGTGATGAGTTATGGATACCTGATTCAGATTATAACTGGAACGACCTTCATAAAGGGTAAATGTTCCAAATACAAAAGGATTTGCAGCTGCCAGAAACTGACTGTTCGGACGGCGTGCTCCCTTTGCAAATGCAGATATCTTTCCTCTCTCTCTTGTGAGAAGAACGATCCTCTTATCATATTCTCCTACCGGCATGGCAGAGAGCACTACTCCCTGCACTGTTATCAAATCACTCATTCACTCTGTTCCTTAAATACTTTTTATTACTTTTAATACCTTTGGTACACCGGATAACTCTATGATACTCTATCAGATTTCTTTCTTATCGTAACCAAAGTTCTTAATCAAAAAATCACTGTCTCTCCAGTCTTTCTTTACTTTTACCCAAAGTTTCAGGTTTACTTTCGATTCCAGCATACGTTCAATCTCGTATCTCGCGTTGCTGCCGATTTTCTTTAACATAGCTCCCTGTTTGCCAATGATAATTCCCTTATGAGACTCTCTCTCACAGATAATGGTCGCATCAATATCCACGATTGGTTTCTTGCCCGGACGTGTTTTCATCTGATCGATAGCAACTGCAATTCCATGAGGAATCTCTGCATCCAGTGCATGGAGAGCTTTCTCGCGGATTACCTCAGCCACAATCTGGCGCTGTGGCTGATCTGTAACTGTATCCTCATCATAAAACATCGGTCCATATGGAAGATATTTCAGAATACATCCAATGATATCCTCTGTGTTCTGTCCTCGCAGTGCAGAGCATGGAATGATTTCCGCAAAATCACATACCTTACGGTAAGTATCGATTGCCGGAAGAATCTCCTCTTTTGAAACGGTATCGATCTTATTAATGATCAGAATCACCGGCACTCCGATATTCTGAAGCTGTTCTGCAATATGGCGTTCTCCCGCACCGATAAATGTACTCGGCTCTACCAGCCACATAATGGCATCCACTTCTTTTAAAGTTCTCTCTGCCACCTGCACCATATATTCGCCCAGCTTATTCTTCGCCTTGTGGATACCCGGTGTATCAAGGAATACGATCTGTCCCTCATCACAGGTATACACTGTCTGGATACGGTTTCTGGTTGTCTGTGGTTTCTTAGATGTGATAGCAATCTTCTGACCGATCAGATGATTCATCAGAGTAGATTTACCAACGTTTGGTCTTCCGATGATTGCTACAAATCCTGATTTAAAATTTTCGTTCATTCTATCCTTTTCCTTATATTATTTTTAACAGTTGACCAGTGATTTCACTTCCATCAGTATATCGGAAGCTTCTGATACCTTGCTCTCACTTCCCACAACACAGATCTGGTCTGCTGCAAGAACTGCTTCAATAATCTCAGCAAGTGCGCGGATATCCTCTACGGACGCATTCAGAATCTGATCACGTTCTTTCTGGATCATCTCTTCTGTCACGCCACAGAAATAAGCTGTTTTGGAAACAGCACCCTTCATCTGAGGTGTCTTCGGTACATCCTTGCCACTGATGGTGCCAATCACATATTTCGTCATATCTCTCTCATCTGCCTGGAAATTACGGATATAATCCGGGATTCCTTTATATACATCCAGAGTACGTTTCAGATGCGGATCACGATAGGAAACCAGATAACTCTCACCATTTCTCTTAAATCCGCTCATACAGCCATAAGCGCCGCCTTTTACACGCAGATTAATCCACAGATAATCATAGCTTAAGATAACTTTCAGAATTTCCAGCGCTCCTGTGTATTCCAGACCTTTCTTCTTAAAGTTACCGGTCTGAGCCACATACTGAACCTGTCCGGAGGTCTTAAATCCCTCATTCTTCTTTGTACAGATCAGTTTATCCTTTGATTTCTCTGCCGGTTCTGTACAAAGTCCTGCCTTTACAGATGCTGCCAGCTTCTTAACTGTTTCCAGAGATTCTTTCTCACCTGTATAACTGATCATAAAGTTCTCCGGGCGGAGAATTTCTTTCATAAGTTTGCGAAGTTCCTCTACAGTTTCATCTTTCCTCTGGTCAAAGTCTTTCTCCAGTTTCTCGATAAACTGATAATATCCGATACCCGCCATCTCATCCTGAAAAGCTGCCATCGGTGAAGAATAAGCAGTTGCTCTCAGTACAGCAGTAGAATGTCCGGCACCTGTCAGGCTTACCTGCGCGCGAGATTTCACAGAAGCAATAATCTCATAGAGACGCTTGGTATCCTCCAGTCTGGAAGTATTAAGAATCTCCTGGATCATTTTGAAAAGAAAATCCATCTTTGTATAAAGTGCCTTACCTCTTACAGAGAACATTGCCTGAAACTCTTCTGTTGAATCTGCTCTGTCAAATACCTCCACTCCACAGTTAATACCACCTGTGTTGGCATTGATCTCATTAAACAGTTCTCCGTATGTGTAATCTTTCGTGTCAACATAGCCCAGTACTGATTTCAGCAATCCCAGATATGGAATCTGTTCCGGTGCAATGCTGTCTGTTTTAAACATCAGATCTACATAACCGATACCATTTGTGCATACATCATGATAAAGGAACAGACTGTCGTCTACAGATAATTCTTCATTTACAAACTTTGCAGCTTCTTTCTTAATGTCACTTCTCTTTAACATTGGAATGCATTCCAGCGCTTCCTGATCCTCCTCAGCTTCCTGATATGCTTCCAGTGCTTTGGTTTTCTCAACCATAGCATTCAGCTCCTGTTCAGAAAGGCTGCTTCTGTATGCTTCCAGTTTTTCTTCCAGCTCTTTCTCACGTTTGGCTGCCAGACCTTTCTTCGGAACAAGGGTAAGAACACAGCCATGAGGGTTCTCAAGAAGATATTTGCGTATCAGTTCCTCAAAATATCCTTCGTTAACTGCAGCTTTCAGTTTCTCAAATACCTCCAGCTGCTGCACCTGTGCGAAAGGATTTCCCTGTTCATACAGCCAGTCTCCCAGAATATCCAGACTGTACATCAGTCCCTTTGGATAAGATGAGAAGTCTGCCTCACGATAACGGAATTCAAAGTAATTGATTCCTGCCTCTATCGCCTTCTTATCGATTCCATTCTTGACAATGTCTCCAAGTACCTGTCGGATCACAGATAAAAATTCTTCTTTCTTATCCGGATTAGAGCCCTTCGCAATTACTGTAAAGTATGGCTGAAGAATACCATCGTCATAAGAGCCATAGACATCCTTACCTGCCTTTGCATCGAGAAGTGCCTGTTTCAGCGGTGCTCCCGGTGCGCTTAAAAGTGCATAATCGAGTACTTCAAACGCCATAGCCATCTGACTGTCTGAAGCATTTCCGGCAACCATGTTATAAGAAAGATACGTATTATCCTCTTCTCCCTCATTCTCTGCAACCGGATACTCCAGTACCACATCCTGGCATTTTTCAAACGCTTTCTGCTCCTGAATCACAGAGTCTACATCCAGATAATCAAAATTGGACAGATAATGCTCATCCAGGAATTTAAGTTTCTCTTCCATATCCATATTTCCATACAGATAAATATAGCTGTTGGATGGATGATAATAAGTTCTGTGGAAATTCAGGAAATTTTCATAGGTAAGGTCCGGAATATTCTTCGGATCACCACCTGATTCGCATCCATAGGTAGTATCAGGAAAAAGGTGATTCATAATCTCACGTTCCAGGACTTCATCCGGTGAGGAAAAAGCACCTTTCATCTCATTGTATACGACACCGTTATATTTCAATGGTCCTTCCGGCTGTTCCAGATGATAGTTCCAGCCTTCCTGGCGGAAAATCTCTTCGCGTTTATAGATATTCGGATAAAATACCGCATCCAGATAAACATGCATCAGATTCTGAAAATCCTGGTCATTACAGCTTGCCACAGGATAGCATGTTTTGTCCGGATAAGTCATCGCATTCAGGAATGTGTTCAGAGATCCTTTTACAAGTTCTACAAAAGGATCTTTTAACGGAAAGTCATTAGATCCGCAAAGTACACTGTGCTCCAGGATATGCGCAACACCAGTGCTGTCCTTAGGCGGTGTACGGAATGCGATATTAAATACTTTATTCTCATCATCATTCTCGATCAGCATGACTCTGGCGCCAGTTTTCTTATGGCGAAGAAGCCATCCCTTAGAATGAATATCTGTCAGTTCCTCTTCTGTCACAACTTCATAAGCTGTCAAATTCTCTTTGTTCATGTATGCCTCCAGTAATTTTTATTGGCGTATCCTTATCTCTTATAATCCGCCTTCTCCCGGAAAATGATCCTCGTAAGCTTCTCTTGCTGCCCTTGTGATGATTTCCAGTTCCTGCTGCATATTAATTTCCTCTGGAAATGCAACTGCAGTCGTATATATATCATTCTGAAGCTTATTCTTTGCACTCTTCTCGCTGATAGGAATAATTCCACACAAAGTTGTATTATATGTCTTGTCCTTCTCACAAAGTTCCATATAAGTCTTTACCATATGGCAGCACTCTCTGTAAAGCAGTTCTCTGTGAAGTTCACTCTTCTCCTGCAATTCTTTGAATTTCATTCTGGCAAGATTCTTCTCAACTTCCTTGCGTGCTCTCTTACCGCCAAACATTCTTCCAGCAGCATCTTTACTGTATTCCATGGCCATCCACAATGCCAGGTATCCATCTGCGCGTGTATCCGGTCCCAGTTCTGAAGGACCGCCATAGCGAATCTCCCAGATTTCTTTTCGAACAGCATTTGTCTCTTCGTCTTCCCCTGCTGCGATAGACTGATCAAGAAACATCTTTCTCTTCATCGGGTCATGCTCTTTGTAATAAAGAGCAATTGTTGGTGTATCTGTCATATATATTTATCCTTTCCAGTTACTGTCTTAAAACTTTTTTCTAACGTATATCACGGTTCTTCATAAGTAAGTTCTGTCTCTGCAAGAGAAAGTGCCTCCTCAATAACCTGATCCATATCCATGTAACGATACATGCCAAGTCTTCCGCCAAAGATCACATTCTTCTCTTCTAATGCGCGGCGCTCATATTTGTCAAACAGCTCACTGTTCTTCGGATCATTTACCGGATAATATGGCTCTTTGCCTTTCTCCCATGCCGCAGGATATTCTCTGGTGATAACAGTCTTTGGCTGTGTACCGAACTCAAAATGCTTATGCTCAATGATTCTTGTATACGGAACCTCATAGTCCGTATAATTTACAACTGCATTTCCCTGATAATTGCCCATATCCAGCACTTCTGTCTCAAATCTTAATGATCTGTATTCCAGCTCTCCATAGCAGTAATCATAGAATTCATCAATCATACCTGTAAAGAGTACCTTATCCGCCTGTGCCGTCAGTTCTTCTCTGTTTGCAAAGAAATCCGTATTCAGGCATACCTGTACGCCCTCAAGAAGTTTCTTCACAATGCGGGTATAACCACCTTTCGGAATTCCCTGATAAGGATCCTTAAAGTAGTTATTATCATAAGTATAACGCAAAGGAAGTCTTTTTATGATAAATGACGGCAGATCTTTACACTCTCTGCCCCACTGTTTCCTTGTATATCCTTCTACAAGCTTCTCATATACATCCTGTCCGACTAGGGCAAGTGCCTGTTCCTCCAGATTCTTCGGATGAGTGATGTGCATTCTTGCGATCTGTCCCTGAATCTTCGCCTTTGCCTCTGCCGGAGTGCGTACTCCCCAGAGCTGATGGAACGTATTCATATTAAACGGCAGGTTATATAATTCATCTTTATAGATTGCAATCGGCGAATTTACGAAATGATTAAATTCTGCAAACTGATTGATATAATCCCATACCTGTTTTCTGGAAGTGTGGAAAATATGTGCACCATATCTGTGTACCTGGATTCCCTCCACTTCTTCTGTGTAAATATTACCGCCAATGTGATTTCTCTTATCGATCACAAGACAGGTTTTTCCCCGTCTGGAAGCCTCATGTGCAAATACCGCACCAAAAAGACCTGCTCCTACTATCAGATAATCATATTTCTTCATGTACGACACCTTCTTCTTCGTAATATAAAAAAGCAGTAACGCTTTTTTTGCGCTACTGCCATTATAACAAATTCATCCGAAAATGGATAGTCTTTCTATTTAATTCTTATTTTGTTACAAAAAACAAATCGGACCGTAGCCTTATTTCCTTCCGGCTACCTCATCGAATACGTCAGTAATCTCTTTAGACGGTGCTTTCGTAGCAAGGCTGAAGATGATGATCATTACAAGGCTGACTGCAAATCCTACTGCCAGAGAGTAAAGACCCGTATAAGTTCCAAGTGTCTGTCCTGCCGCAAGCGGTATGTAATCCCAGATGATAACTGTCAGACCACCGGAAACGATACCTGCAACTGCACCTGCCAGATTTGTTCTTCTCCAGAACAGAGACATAACCACAGTCGGTCCGAAAGCAGCTCCCAGACCAGCCCATGCATTAGATACCAGTCCCATAATACTGCTGTTCGGATTCCACGCAATGATAAATGCCACTACAGAAACAGCGATAACTGTGATTCTCGCAACTGTAAGAACCTCCTTTGAATCTGCATCTTTCTTAACAAACTGATGATATAAATCCTCAGATGCCGCAGATGCTGTTACAAGAAGCTGTGAATCCGCGGTAGACATGATTGCTGCCAGGATTCCACAGAGGAAAATTCCTCCGATAAACGGCAATGCCAGATCTGTAGAAAACAGCTTGTTGATCATCTCGATAAATACACTCTCTGCTGAGGAAGCGCCTTCTTCTCCCAGTACAGCCGGAAGCAGATATGCACGTCCGATCACACCAATAAAGCAGGCAGCTGTCAGCGAAAGAATATCCCATACGATCGCAATCACACTGGATTTCTTTAATTCTTTCTCGTTCTTTACAGCCATAAATCGAGTAAGAATATGCGGCATACCACAATATCCAAGTCCCCATGCCAGCTGGGAAAAGATTTCAATAAATGTATATGGGCGCTCTCCGTTCTCAAATGGATTGAGAAACGCTGCTGCTCCTCCCGGTGCCCCACTTTGAGTCAGAAGATCACTTAAATTTCCACTTAATGTGAAATAAGCAACCAGCGGAACGATCAGCAGACCGATCAGCATCAGTGTTCCCTGTACAAAGTCAGTTACACATACTGCCATAAATCCACCCATAAAGGTATAGCAGAGAATAACTGCTGCTCCGATTGCCAGTGCAATATGGTAATCAATTCCAAATACGGTGTTAAAAAGCTTACCACCTGCTGCAAGCGCAGAGGCTGTATACACCAGGAAAAAGATTACGATCACAATAGATGAAAGTAATAACAAAATTCTCTTCTTATCCTGGAATCTGTTCTCCAGATATGCAGGAATCGTAAGGGAATTGTTTGCTGCGATCGTATATTTACGAAGTCTGTGTGAAATACAGACCCAGTTTAATACTGTACCGATAAATAAACCTACCGCAATCCAGATCTGGCCTGTTCCAAGAGAATAAATTGCTCCCGGAAGTCCCATCAGAAGCCATCCGCTCATATCCGATGCCTGCGCTGAAAGAGCAGCTACCCAGGCGTTCAGACCACGTCCGCCCAGAAAATAGTCTTCTGAGTTGTTTGTCTTTTTCATATAAACTACACCGATAACTATCATGAACAGAAGATAGACCACAAATGCAGATAATATGATCATTGTTGTACTACTCAAATTCTTTCCTCCTTCTTATCATTTAAATACTTTCCTGCCTGCTTCTGTAAAAAGCCCGCAGGATGTTTAGCCTTTACATAACGTAAAAATAACCGCGTACCTCTCTCGTACCCGGTTACTTTACCACATTACCTGTATATCATACAAGTGTATTTCTCATTTTTGGCTATTTTTTTGCCTGTTTTTAGGTTTTACACCTTATTTTGGCATTTTTTATGCCAAAACACCTCGCGGAATAGTGGCGTGTGAAAATTAATAAGAAAGATACTTTTTAGAACCTGTTCTTTTTGACACATGTTTTGCATGAGCTCTTTTTTTATCCTTTTTCAAATAAACATTCTTAATATAGGAAATTAACACTTTCTCTCCATGATCATTAAGAATCCTTAACAGTCCCTCCAGATCTCTCTTCGTCTTTGGATGAATAAACCAAAGCTTCTCTTTACTCTTCATAAAATATTCCAAAGGCTGATGCTGGTCATATTTATCACCCAGATAATTTCTGGACGCGCTGATTCTGTCCATTACCATCTCTGCGATATATTTACGCGGCATAGGAACGCCATTGATAATGTGCTCATCTCCTGGCGCATAATCCACCCAGTATTCAAAATGATGTTTATTTCTGCCCTTATGATGCAGCCAGGACTTAGACAGTCCTGTTTCCTCTCGCTCGGCATTATTCGGGCTTCGGTCTCCCTGATAATATTTACATCCAACCAGAAATTCTACCGGTTCATATTTCGACAAGTCATGGAGCAGTCCCTGTTTATACAGACCTGCCCGGAAACAATAATGCATGACCAGCAGTTTATGTCTGGTTATTGTTTTAAAGTGCAGCCACGGGTGCATCTTTCTTCTCCTCCTCTACTGCCAGCAATACCACGATCGTACGCGGTGCGATCTCCAGCTTCTTACTGTATTTTTCTTCGCTTTCTTTAAGGAAGTAATTTTCTTTTTCGGCACTGGTATCAATCACCTTTTTCCAGCGTTTATGTCTCAGATTAGGAAGGGCAAATTCCCTGGTTTCCCAATGAAAATTATATGCGACATAAACAGAAGCATCATCACTTCCATCCGCTTTTTTTGCATAAGCACCATAGTACATGATTCCAAGTAATCTTGAAGTATTCTCTGAATTCATATACCAGGCACGCTCTCCATGAAGTGAAACATCCGGCAGTCCCTTTGTCTTGTAATCTACGCCCCGCAATTCATCCGGCACGTGAAGGATCGGATGCTCTTTACGAAACGCAATCGCACTTTTTACAAATTCAAGCAGTTCCCGATTCTTCTTCATACCCTTCCAGTCAATCCATCCTACCTGGTTGTCCTGGCAATACGCATTATTATTTCCGTTCTGGGAATTTCCTATCTCATCTCCACCATAAATCAGAGGCACTCCCTGGCTGAGCAGCATCATAAGAAACGCATTTCTTATCTGACGTTCTCTCATCTGACGGACCTGCAACTTTCTGCTTGGTCCTTCCACACCACAGTTCCATGAATAATTGTAGCTGCTGCCATCCTGATTATTCTCCTGATTGGCTTCATTATGTCTGTAATTATAGGTTACCATATCATTCAGGGTAAAGCCATCCTGACAGGCCATGTAGTTGATAACAGCGTAATCTCTCGGATTTCTTCTGAACCTATATGCCGCAACACCAACCATATCTTCATCACTTTTTAAAAATCTGCGCATATCCTGCTGAAATCCCGGCTCATATTGCGCAATACATTTATTATCGGATTTTTTCTTTTTGATAATCTGATCTGCATTAAAATCGTGAAACATCAGTCGTGTATTACTCAGAATCGCATCATGCATAAGAATTTCTGTCGGAACTCCCTCTCCCAGTAAATGAAAGCCGTCCACATGATAATAAAGTTTCCAGAATTGTAATGCCCGCAATACTACGAGCATGTTGCATTCTTTCGGAAAATACATTTCCATAATACAGGCAATTCCAGCCTGATGTAACTTTTTAATCAGTGTCTTAAACTCTTTCTCCGGGTCATCTGTGGCACAGTAAGATCTCTTTGGCGCAAAATAATAGCCTGGTATGTAACCCCAGAAATTCACGCGGCCCTCTGTACGTTTTTCAGATACCATTTCCTCTTTCTCTGCGTCTCTGCATGTGCCGCTTTCCATGAATTCATATGCAGGCATCAGCTCGATCGTATTAATACCCAGTTCTTTCCAGTATGGAATCATTTCTTCCAGGGCCTGAAAAGTTCCTTTCGTACCTGTTACAGTTCGGTTTGTCTTTGTATATCCTCTTACATGTAGTTTATAAAGAATCATTTCATGGTATGGAATTGATGGTTCTTTATCGCCTTCCCAGTCAAATGCCTCATTTCGGAGAAATCCACATCTTACCTTATGAATATCCGCATCCACTGCCGCACCAAATTTCTCTCTTCCCAGAATCCGGTACGCACAGGGATCGATGTAAACTTTTCCATCTACCATAAAATTATATTCATATGCCTCTGGCTGAAAATCCGGGATGGATAACGCATACATATTCCCGATTCTTTCTTCTTGCGTAAAAGGAATCTCCACAAAAGGTTTTCTTGATCTCTTTTTGTAAAGAACCAGAGATGCCTGGCTGCCCTCCGGTACCTCCACTGCAAAATTACAGCCACCTGAGAGCTTATTTGCACCAGGTACAAGAGCCAGCCCCTTTTCTGTTCTTATCTTTCTGCGTTCAACCATCTCTTCGTCTCCTCCATCTTCTTTCTTACTGCTTATGTCTGTCCATATGATATGCCATCCCTGTCAATCGTCACTGTTCTCTCTACGTCTTGCAACATACTTTGTGATGTGCATCAATCTAATTCTATCTCAAGTTCTACCGGACAATGGTCTGAACCCATGATATCAGAATGAATTTCAGCGCCTTTTAGCTTATCTTTCAGCTGTGGAGAAGTGATAAAATAGTCAATTCTCCATCCCGCATTCTTCTCTCTCGCCTTAAAGCGGTAAGACCACCAGGAATATCTTCCTTCCACATCCGGATAAAAATAACGGAACGTATCTATAAATCCGCTCTCAAGTACCTTATCAAAACATGCTCTTTCTTCATCTGTAAAGCCAGCGTTTTTACGATTTGTCTTTGGATTCTTTAAGTCAATTTCTTTATGGGCAACATTGAAATCGCCACAGCAAATCACCGGTTTCTTCTCCTGTAATTTTAAAAGATATGCCAGGAAATCCTCTTCCCAGTGCATACGGTATTCCAGTCTGCGTAATTCACTCTGGGAATTTGGTGTATATACAGTCACAAGATAAAAGTTCTCAAATTCCAGAGTGATCACTCGTCCTTCTTTATCATGCTCTTCGATTCCCAGACCGTAAGCTACAGATATCGGTTCTTTCTTTGTAAAAACAGCAGTTCCGGAGTAGCCGCGTCTGTTCGCATAATTCCAGTACTGATGATATCCCGGAAGTTCCAGTTCTACCTGTCCCTGCTGACACTTCGTTTCCTGCAGGCAAAAAATATCTGCGTCAAGCGCAGCAAAACTCTCTTCAAATCCCTTGCCAATGCAGGCACGGATTCCATTTACATTCCATGAAATTAATTTCATATAAGCTGATCCCCTTATAATCTGAATATTTACTATAAACACTGTCTTTATCCATTATAACACGTTTTGCACCTGTAACAAACATCTTTTTATATTGTAGTGTAGTTACTGAGAACAGCAGCTTGCATTCTTACTGTGTTTCTGCTACAATAAAACGAAATTGAGGCGGCAGATATTTCCCCTCTCACTGATAAAAAAGAAAGAATGAGGAATATAAAATGAGTGACGAATTTACATTTGGCGGATGTAACCCAAGTGACTGCGCTTCCTGCGGCGGCGGATGTGATTCCAGCAGTGGATGTGGCACATCTGAAGAACACAAAACTATCACACTTACCATGGAAGATGATACCGAGGTAGAATGCGCGATCCTTACTATTTTCCCGGTAGATGCAAAAGAATACATTGCACTTCTCCCACTGGACGAGAATGGACAGAACCAGAGTGGTGAAGTTTACCTTTATACATTTGCCCGCACAGAAAGCGGCGATCCTATGCTTTCCAACATCGAAAGTGACGAAGAATACGCAAAAGCTGCTGTTGCTTTTGATACAGTTCTTCAGAACGCAAAGGATTCTCTCGAAAAGATCGACTAATTTAAAATAAGAATCTCTTACATTTTGTAAATGTCGGAGATTCTTATTTTTTATATATTTCATTTCCCATCAGAAAATTTCTATCTCTTCTGCTTTTCAATATTCATATATTTCTATTTGCCGATTATTGACTTTTGCAACCGTAATACCTATTAAGGCAAACGCTTATTTAAACGAATCAAGTAAGTGTCTGCCCAAAGTCCTGACTTATATATCGTACACACTGCGTACTTTCAGGTTTTCTGGTTTTCCATCAAGGATTTTTACTCTGCGTTCGCCTGCATTCATATCGAAGTAATTATCCTCCAGAATCAGATCGTCGTTCTCATTCTGAATTTCTACGCTCTTAGCATAGGCTTCTGCACTGACAATAATCTCATCCCCTTCCACTCTCACTGAAAGCTTCGGATCCTGATAGTGGAAATATTTCGGATAAGAGAAAATCACTGTTCCCTGAGAAATGATCTGTTCATTCTCCCATGCTTCATAACTTACATATTCATTGAAGCAGTCAATTCCCGGAAGTTCTACTTTATCCATCCACACACTGGAAAGCGCAGGAACTTCTACCCACTGTTCTTCCTGACGCAGGATTTTCGCACTGGCATCGCGCACTGCATATTTTACCAGCACTTTATGCGCAGTCAAAGTTTCATTTGTCACATTCAGGCGGATAGATTTCTCAAATTCGAAATGCTGACGGTTCATATCCGCTTCCACTGTCATCCAACTCTGCTCCTCGCAGGAAAGCATTACCGGTGCAAAGAACCTCTTAGCATAATAATGAAGAGCTTTCCATCTTCCATAATAATCAATGGATGACCAGGAAATAACCGGCCAACAGTCATTTAACTGCCAGTAGATTGCTCCCATACAGCGACCTCGGTTTCTACGGTAATGTTCTACTCCATAGCGGATTCCATCTGCCTGAAGAAGCTGAGAGGCATATACAAAAGCACTGAAGTTCTCCGGATAACGATAGGCAGCCTGCATATACTTGGCAATCTTTCCATTTCCGCCATAATTTCTCTGATGTTTCTCCATCACATAAGAAAACGGATTCAGTTCTCTCGGATCATCAGTTACCGTCTCCAGTGTCTTAACAGACGGGAATGACTGAAAACCAAATTCAGAAGCATAGCGGAAGAAATATTTGCGATATTCCGCAAATGGCTTGTTTCCATGCCATACCTCCCAGTAATGCACATCTCCACGATTCGGATCATTCGGCTCATCAAAAGATCCGCCTGATGACGGACTTGCCGGCCAGTAAAATGTATCAGGATCATATTCTCTGAGTACTTCCGGAATAATGCGCTCATACATCAGCAGATAGTCTCTCACCTCTGTAGGTTTCGTTACCCAGGTGCCCTGTTTTACAAACATTTCCATCTCATTATTGCCACACCACAGTGCAAGTGACGCATGATGACGGATTCTTTTGATATTATCAATAAATTCCTGACGGATATTCGCCTCAAATTCCGGTGTCAGTTCATAGACCGAGCAGGCAAACATAAAGTCCTGCCATACCATCAGGCCAAGTTCATCACAAAGATCAAAGAACCAGTCCTCCGGATAATAGCCGCCGCCCCAGACACGAATCGTGTTAAAGTTTGCTCTCTTACACTGAAGAAGTAATTCTCTGGTACGTTCCTTTGAGGTTCTCTGCAGCAGATTATCCTCTGGAATATAGTCTGCACCCATTGCAAAAACCTGATAGCCATTCACTTCGTGAGCAAAGCTTTCTCCCCACTCATCTTTCTCAATGTGCATGGTCAGTGTCCGAAGTCCGATTTTCTTACACCAGGTATCGACGGTTTTATCTCCTGCTTTCAGGTCTACCTGAACCTGATATAATGGCTGCTCTCCCAGACCGTTTGGCCACCAGAACTGTGGATTCTCGATTACGATTTCATCCGGAGATCCGTCACTTACAATTTTCGTTCCATCTGGCGCAGTTACTGTAACTTCATATTCCAGTAAATCCTCATCTGCTTCACTTTCCACGCCCTGATCAGGCATCTCTGCGCTGTTTTTTTCATCTGTATCAATTTCCGCTTCGTCTACTGTCTCCACATCCACTTCCGGAATCAGCAGTACTTTTCCATCCTCATGTACCTGACGGATATATACGCTGTCCAGTCTGGCTGACTCGATTCCCAGAAGAGTTACAGGACGGAAAATACCGCCATCCGGCAGACAGGCACCCCAGTCCCATCCAGACATATAATGTGCTTTACGAAGATGCATAAATCCCTCTACTGTATCCTCGTTTCCAATATTTTTATACTTTTTAAAAGCTTCTGCCATGAATTTCAACGGTGATCTGATGATAACCCGAAGTGTATTCTCGCCTTCCTGTAACAGTTCTCCAACCGGAAATTCCCAGACTCTGTGCATATTGTCTGCTTTTCCCAGATAACATTCATTCAGATAAATATCCGCGATCGTATCAATTCCGTCAAATCTCAGAATTACTTCCTGACAGTTCTCAAACTGCTTTTCATCATAGGTAAATACCGTTCGGTATTCGTAATCCTCCTCCATCAACGCTTTCGCCTGATATTCATTGTCTCCAAAGAATGGATCAGGCATCTTTTCCGCTTTAAGAAGCGCTGAATAGATATCCCCCGGCACCTGTGCAGGAATCCAGTCCTGTTTCTTAATATCACATAGCTGCCAATTCTCATGAAGCTGTAATTCTATCATTTGCTTTGTCCCCCATGTTAAATTTTTTGAAATGCTATCGTTTATAAATACCTATAGCTATCATAGCACATCCCCTCTTCTCCAATCAATCATATAATCTTGACATTCCCCGAATTTCTATGCAAAATAAAAGAAAGTCAAAACTATGATTGGAGCATATCAAAATGAAAGAAAAATTATATACCATTCCGCTTAACGACGCTGTTAATGCCAATGACGAGTGTCCTTTTTGTTTCATCGAGCGTGAACTGGAACAGAATTCACTGGATTTCGTACTTGGAAACAGTTCTTCTTATATGGAGAGTGATATTCGTGATCAGACGGATAAGGCAGGATTCTGTAAAGTACATATGAAGAAAATGTTTGATTACGGAAATACGCTTGGCAATACACTGATTCTTCAGACACATTACCATAAACTTCGCGAAGAAATGAAAAAGCAATTCGATTCTTTCACACCCGGAAAGTCATCGATTTTAGGACGTTTTCGCCGTTCAGATGCAGTCACAGACAAAAATACGCTTGCTGCCTGGGCTGCTTCTAAAGATTGCAGTTGTTTTATCTGCCAGAATATTTCGGATACTTTTGCACGATATGTGGAAACTTTCTTCTGGCTATATCGCCAGGACAATGAGTTCAAAAACAAGATTTTGTCTGGAAAAGGTTTCTGTCTGCACCACTTCGGAGTGCTCTGTGATAATGCAGACAAATATCTGAATGATAAAGAAAAAGCAGAATTTTACCCTGCTATGTTTAAGCTGATGGATGAGAATTTCCAGCGCATGGAAGAAGACCTCGTATGGCTGTCAGATAAATTTGACTACAGAAACAAAGATGCCAACTGGAAAAATTCAAAGGATGCCCTGCAGCGTGGCATGCAGAAACTGCGAAGTGGATATCCTGCAGATCCGGTATACAAAACAAAATAGACTGTTGACTTATTTAATATTTTTCTATCAATACCATTTGGATAAAAATTATTCTCTCTTAACTGATATAGTTCACTTCTTCCTATATCCATTGTTTAGAGAGAATATTTTTTATTTACTATGAAATTAGTACCTTAAACAAGCGTAAATTCACAATCCATTTTCGTTACATAGTTCTATACCAAATAACTGCTTTACAATTAAAGCAGACGGCTTACTTGATTCGGCTAAATGAATATTTTAAATTTTTTATCCTATAACTCTATATTATGATTCCATCAATCTCCACATCCGCATCCACATCCTGCGTATAGTCAATATCCTCATAGCGGAATCCGAACATATGATAGAAATCTTCCCAATATCCGTCAATATCACAATATTCATTTACAGTATCCGTAGTAACTGCTTCCCAGCATTTTTTTACCTCTTCCTGGATCTCCGGTGTCAGTTCATAGTCATCCATACGGATAAATCCATTTTCATCTGTCAGAAATCCTTCCGAAGTATAAAGTTTCTGTGTAAAAAGTCTCGCAATCTGCTGGATACAGTTCTCATGGTTTCCTGCCTTCTTCATCACCTTATAAAGAATTGCGAAATACAGCGGCACTACAGGAATAGCCGCACTTGCCTGTGTTACCAGTCCTTTATTTACCGAAACCACTGCGCGTACATCCGGATGCGCCTGATTGATCTCCGTCATTGTTTTCTGCAAATGCTGCTTTGCTGTTCCGATTGTTCCATGATAATAAATTGGATAGGTAAGCTCCGGTCCGATATAGGAATATGCAACTGTCACTGCATTTTCCGTCAGCACATCCGCTGCTTTCAACGCGTCAATCCAATCTGCCCAGTCTTCGCCGCCCATAACTTTCACTGTGCTAAGCACTTCTTCATCTGTGGCAGGTTCTACTGTCTTCTCTGTAATCTCGTTATTTCTTAAATCAAGACTCTTCTCTGTAAACGCTTCTCCTGTAGTTTTCAGACAAGATGACCATGTCTTTCCATCCGCATCCGTACGTCTCGGAGCAGCTAGGCTGTACACTACCAGATCTACTTTTCCCAGATCTTTTTTTATCAATTCAATGGCCTTATCTTTTATTTCTTTGGAAAAAGCATCTCCATTAATCGTTTTCGCATAAGCCCCCTTTTCTGCCGCCAGACGGTGAAATTCTGCTGTATTGTACCATCCCGGTGTTGCCGTTCTTCTGCCATTCGCCTGACGTTCAAACATAATTCCCAGGGTATCAGCTCCGCAGTTTTCCAGTGTACAGATACGGGATGCAAGTCCATATCCTGTAGAGCATCCGATAATCAGTGCCTTCTTTGTTCCATTTACAGTTCCCTGCTTACAGGCATAATCTGCCTGATTGCGCACACTCTCTGCGCAGCCCTGCGGATGTGCGGTTGTGCAGATATATTCTCTTACTTTTGGTTCAATAATCATGACTTTTTTTCTCCTCAATCTTCAACTTTTATAGTCCGGCAGATGAAATTCATCCGCTCCACCTTTTTACTCAATTAATTTTTCCATTTGCATCATTTGCATAAAATTTTTAACTGAACTTATATTATATGTATTGCAAATATTTTGAATCTCAAAATATTATATCAAAGAAAAAGCAGAACGTAAAGAGAAAATCTTTGTTTCCTTCTCACGTTCTACTTTTTTAACATTCCGTTTTTAATTTCATCACATAACTTTGTAGATCATGCCTTATCATTATCAATATATCAGAAAATGAAACCCGGCTGATTACTACTTCGCAGTCGTACTTCCAAATCCACCATTACGGATTTCTGATACCTCATCATCAACTGTGATTCCGTACTCTACAAAGATTCCCTGCATAAATCCTGTATCTGCCGGGATGGTAAGTGTCTTATCCTCATTAGAGTCATTTGTGATCTTTGCAAAAATATGTCCTTCATTATCGGAATAGAAATAATCACTGTCAATGATTCCAACTGTATTATTAAGCTGCAGGCGGTATTTAAATCCCAGACCGCTTCTCGGATAGCATTTCAGTACCCATTCCGGCTGCATTTCTACGCGAATTCCGGTAGGGATTTTCACTGTTTCACTTGGTTTGAGTGTGAATTCTGCCGGTGCAAAGAAATCATAACCCGCACTCCCTGCTGTTGCTCTCTTTGGCAGGCGGATTGCTTCGTATATTTTCTCTGCTTCTTCCTGAGACTGTGCAAATGTATCAATCCAGTCTGCTGTGAAGCGTTCTTTGCTTACTTTGTGAAATTTCGCAATTCGTTTCATCTGTGTTTTCCTCCTATTTAGCAAAACAGGCAGTTCAGGTACACCTGAAGCATACTTGAACTGCCTGTATCTATTTCTTTATTAATGCAATACGATTTTTCCTTCATGAAGAGTTCTGGGAACATCGATCACTCTCTGATTGCTGGAACCTTTCCATTTCAGGGAAAGTTCTTTCTTGTCCACCTCAAATTCACCGTCTACACAGACATCCAGATAACGCACGATCTCTTCGCGACAGATTTCTTCCCATCTGAAACCTGTATAAAGCCAGATCGTTTTGCCCGGATATCTCTTTCTGATTTCCTTCGCAAAGGATGTTACCTCAGTGATATTTGCCGGGTGCAGTGGATCTCCACCTGAAAATGTGATTCCGCTTACGTAATCCTTATCCAGTTCCGCAAAAATCTCTGCGCGCTCTGCCTCGCCGAAAGGCAGTCCGCCGTTTGGATCCCAGGTGACAGGATTCTGGCACTGTGGACAGCAGTGATTACATCCTGCCACCCAGAGAACTACACGAAGCCCGTCGCCGTTAAGCATATCGTCCTTGGTAATATTATGGTATCTCATATTTTTTACGCTTCTTCCGGTACATCTTTCATGCTGAAGCTGATTCTTCCCATCTTGTCTTTGCCAAGGCATACAACCTTAACTTTATCGCCAAGTGTGAGAACATCTTCAACACGGTTGATTCTTTCTTTGCAGATTTTGGAAATGTGAATCATTCCTTCTTTGCCCGGTGCAAATTCAACAAATGCGCCAAACTCTTTGATGCTGACAACTTTACCTGTAAAGATCTGTCCTGCTTCGAAATCAGTAGAAATGATCTTAATCATGTTAGCTGCCTCATCCATGCTCTTCTGATCTACGCCACAGATAGATACAGCACCTTCGTCTGTGATATCAATCTTAACACCTGTACGCTCGATGATTGTGTTGATAGTCTTTCCTCTCTGACCTACAACATCACCGATTTTCTGAGGATCGATCTGAATCTGGATGATCTTCGGTGCATATTCACCTACAGTAGTACGCGGAGCTGCGATGCACTTCTCCATAACTTCTGTCAGGATATACTCTCTTGCTTCTTTTGTACGTCTGATTGCTTCTTCAACGATCGGTCTTGTCAGTCCATGGATCTTGATATCCATCTGGATTGCTGTGATACCATCATGTGTTCCGGCTACCTTGAAGTCCATATCTCCGAAGAAGTCCTCAAGTCCCTGGATATCTGTCAGAACAATGTAATCATCATCTGTATCACCAGTTACCAGACCACAGGAAATACCTGCTACCGGTTTCTTGATCGGTACACCAGCTGCCATCAGAGACATTGTAGATGCACAGATGCTTGCCTGAGAAGTAGAACCGTTGGATTCAAATGTCTCAGATACAGTACGGATTGCATATGGGAATTCCTCTTCACTTGGAAGTACAGGAACCAGTGCTCTCTCAGCAAGTGCGCCATGTCCGATTTCACGACGTCCCGGTCCTCTGGATGGTTTTGTCTCACCTACAGAGTAGGACGGGAAGTTATAGTGATGCATATATCTCTTTGTAGTTTCAAACTCATCAAGTCCGTCAAGTCTCTGAGCTTCTGCAAGAGGAGCCAGAGTTGTGATTGTACAGATCTGTGTCTGTCCACGTGTAAACATAGCAGAACCATGTACTCTCGGGATGATATCTGTCTCTGCTGCCAGAGGACGGATCTGTGTGATTGCACGACCATCCGGACGTTTGTGGTCTTTTAAGATCATCTTACGGACAGTCTTCTTCTGGTACTGGTATACAGCCTCTCCCAGAACTGCAAGCCATTCTTCGTTATCAGCGAAAGCTTCTTTCAGTTTCTCTGTTACCTGGCGGATATTCTCTTCTCTTGTCTGTTTGTCATCAGAGAATACTGCAACTTCCATTTCTTCCGGTGGTACGATTTCTTTCATTGCTGTGAAAAGTTCTTCCGGAACAGCGCAGGATTCATAGCTGTGTTTCGGTTTTCCGCATTCTTCTACGATCTTATCGATAAATTTAATGATTTCCTGGTTTACTTCATGAGCTTTGTAGATAGCTTCAATCATCTTATCTTCCGGAACTTCTTTTGCGCCGGCTTCGATCATGATTACTTTCTCTCTTGTAGAAGCTACTGTAAGCTGAAGTTCGGAAACATCTTTCTGTGCCATAGTAGGGTTGATAATATATTCACCATTGATCAGACCAACCTGTGTGGTAGCACACGGACCATCAAACGGAATATCTGAAATGCAGGTTGCAATAGCAGAACCCAGCATAGCCGGAATCTCAGGATTACACTCAGGATCAACAGACATAACCATGTTTACCAGTGTTACATCGTTTCTGTAATCTTTCGGGAACAGAGGACGCATAGGTCTGTCAATTACACGGGAAGTAAGGATAGCATGTTCGCTTGCCTTTCCCTCTCTTTTGTTAAATCCTCCAGGGATCTTACCTACTGCATACATTTTCTCTTCATATTCAACACTTAACGGGAAGAAATCGATTCCCTCTCTTGGCTCTTTAGATGCTGTTGCTGTAGATAAAACTGTAGTATCGCCATAATGCATTAATGCAGCACCGTTTGCCTGTTTCGCAACACGGTTGATATCTACTGTTAAGGTTCTTCCAGCTAATTCCATGGAATAACTTTTGTACATACGTTCATTCTCCTTTTTTCATAATTCTGTTGTCATTTTCTGTTACCGTTCACTGCATGTCCGGTAATTACTTTATTCTTTTCAAATTTGTCTGTTCCGTCTGCTGACAATCTTGTCCATCAACGTTCAGACTTCTTATGAAATTGTCACATTAAAACAGGAGTCCGAAACAACTGAAAAAACTACTTTTCAGGCAAATATATCTACCTGCTTTGTTACTTTCCTATGCAAAATAATCTTTTCAGTAGTCTCGGAAATAACTCCTGTCATGTTTCGCAGCTTCTGAATATGCAGATGCAATCGAAACAACAAGCCACCGCAATCCTGGAAAACACCATATTTTACAGAACTGCCATAATACATAAAAAGAGAGGCGGATGGAAATCCGCCCCCTTCCGCATACTAAAAGGCTATTATTTTCTTAAGCCTAATTTCTCAATCAGTGCACGGTATCTTTCGATGTCTGTTTTCTTCAGGTAAGCTAACAGTCCACGTCTCTGACCTACCATTTTCAGAAGACCACGTCTGGAATGATGATCTTTATGGTTTGTTTTTAAATGCTCTGTAAGTTCCTGAATTCTTGCTGTAAGAACTGCTACCTGTACTTCCGGTGATCCTGTATCTCCTTCAGTTCTTGCATATTCTTTCATGATTGCTGCTTTCTTTTCTTTTGAAATCATTTTGATTTCCTCCTGTATTCTATAATTATTATTGATTGACCGCCACATATTAAGGGATGGTCGGAGTGTCCTGTCCCTGAACATGGGCTAAATTCACCTTGGTTAGTATAGCACATTGATTTCAGCGTGTAAACTACTTTTTTAGAAAATAATTTACAGAAAAATAATTTTGTTACTGTTCACACACATCGCGGGATAGTGGTGTGTGAACAGTCACTTAATCTCTCAGAAACTGTTCATAAATCTTCCTTTGATATGTCTTTTGCCAATTTTCTCCGAATTCTGTTAAATCTGTTTCGTATTTTTATTCTTGTTTATTCCACATCGCTTTAACACAATTTTCTACTGCCTGTTTTTTAACACAACTCATTTTTCAAAAAATACTCCTGTCCTTTTACTGCATCTTTCTCCAACTGGCTTTTAAGTGCTTCCAGCGAAGAGAATTTCTGCTCGGGTCTGAGGAATTTTTTGAAGTCTACTTTACAGTATTCCCCGTACAGATTTTCATTGCAGTCAAACAGATATGTCTCCACACCGATAAATTTCTCACCGCCAACCGTAGGTTTATGCCCTACATTGGTGATTCCCTGATAACTTCTGTCTTTGAAATGAGAAACTGTGATATAAACACCATTTGGCGGCATCAGTTTCTCTGCCGGTGGAATCAGGTTCGTAGTCGGGAGAAGGTATTTATGCCCCATTCCACGACCATGTTCTATAATCCCTTCCACTGAGAAGTCCGTTCCCATCAGGAATTGAAATTTCTCCATATTCCCTCTGTTTAACTCTTCTCTGATAAATGTGCTGCTGATCTTACGGCGTCCGTCCATTTCTTTCGGAAGGACCTCCGTATGAAATCCATATTTTTTTCCGAACTCTTTTAGCATGGCAGGTGTTCCTTTTCGCTCATAGCCAAAGCGAAAATCCTCTCCAACCGCCACATAGGAGATCTGAAGGTCCCCTATCAATATTTCTTTTATAAAATTCTCTGCTTTCATGTGCCGCATCTTCTCGGTAAGCGGACACTCAAGCAGTACATCCACTCCCATTTCTTCCAGAACGCGGCATCTCTCTTCCTTTGTGAGGATTGTTCTTGAGGCAGTACCAAGTGCAAGCACAACAGCCTGTGCACCTTCCTGTTTCTGCTCAATAATTTTCTCAACCAGTTTCTGATGTCCACGGTGTATGCCGTCAAACTTCCCAAGTGTTACCGCACTGTGTGAAATTCTGGGAAAATCATTTTCAATCCTTAAGTATTCCATCATGTCTCCTAAAATCATTCCTGTTTACAGGTCAGCTGAAGTTTCATCCCCTTCACTGCTTTCCTGATTTCATCAAAACATCTTCACAGGAAAATATCTGTCTCTTTTTTCATCCCACTGGTAAACTCCGGCAAAGCTGCCCTCGCTGTTGCACATACGGATCCATCCATCTTTTTCCTCTGCATTGACCAATGCTTGGACAAGAGGATTTCCATTAGCCAGAAGTCTGTCTCCCTCTTTTGTACAGCAAACACGAGGATACTCTGCAAGGATTTCTTCAATCCCAAGAATCCTCTGCTCTATCTCACCGTTTCGCACCGCTTCTTCCGTCTGTGCCAGTGTGATCGCATCATCCAGTGTAAATCTGCCTACCTTTGTACGCAGAAGTGTTTCCATGGCAGCGCCGCAGCCTAACTTCTCTCCGATATCGTGGCATAAAGTACGGATATACGTTCCTTTACTGCATGTTACGCGAAAACGCACCAGTGGAAAATCAATATCAAGAATTTCTATCTCATAGAAATGCACCGGCCTTGGCTTACGCTCTACCGTCTTACCTTCTCTGGCGAGCTCGTAAAGCTTCTTTCCATTGACCTTCAGTGCCGAATACATCGGCGGCACCTGCATATAATCACCTGCAAAAGATTCTGTTACTGCGCGAAGTTCCTCTTCTGCAACCTGAAACTCAGGCACTTCTGAAAGAACTGTTCCACTCATATCCTGCGTATCTGTAACAACACCCAGACGCATCACTGCCTCATATGTTTTTTCTTTATCGGTGATCATATCCACCAGTCGGGTAGCTTTTCCCAGAGCCACTGGGAGCACTCCCTCTGCATCCGGATCAAGTGTTCCGGTATGTCCGATTTTCTTCATATGAAGAATTCCGCGAAGCTTTGCCACCACATCATGAGAAGTATAGCCTTTTTCCTTACGGATTACAATTACTCCATCCATCAGATTTCAAGCTCCTGAAACTGTTTACAGATCTGCTCTGATATATTGTTGATCACATCGTACATAGAACCCTGCAGATCACATCCTGCAGCCCTCTTATGACCGCCGCCACCAAAATATACCGCGATCTTACTTACATCTACTTTTCCATTGGAGCGCAGGGATACCTTAAAGGACTGAGTTTCCAGTTCATAAATGAACATGGCTACTTCTACCCCCTGTGTAAGGCGCAACTGGCTGACAATACCATCCAGATCTTTGCCGTCCACACCATAAAATTCCAAATCCTTTTTCTTAAGATATCCAATGATGCATTTTCCATCCAGAAGCATAATACTCTCTGCAAGTACACGTCCCATTACCTGATTCTGAACATAGGTCTTCTGGTAAAAGGATTCATCAATGATCTTACTGAAATCAAAACCTGTCTTCATCAATTCACCCGCGATACGCATGGTTTCCGGTGAAGTTGAGGAATACTGGAACACACCTGTATCGTGAACCATTCCTGTATAAACAGGTTTTGCGATCGTGCAGTTAACTTTCTCAGGATCAAGCAGTCCATAAAGAACCTCACATGCAGAACTTACATCGCCTCTGATGTGGTTGACCTGTGCAAATCCAGGATTGCTGATATGATGATCGATACATGCTGTTTTCTTTGCTGAGTCAAAATATGGTCCTGCAAGAGCAAGTCTGTCTCTCGCACTTACATCGCAGGTGACAAAAAGATCGTACTCTTTATCTCCGTCAAATTCTGTTTTGATCTCATCCATACAGTCAATATGTCCGAAAACAGGTTTTGGATTGTCCAGATAAACATCCACCTGAATCTCCGGATAATAGGTTTTTACATATAAATATAATGCCATACAGGAACCAACGCAGTCACCATCCGGACGGATATGTCCGCCGATTCCCATTGTTTTCACACCTTCCAGTATCTCCGCGATATTCTTCATGTATTCACCCTCTTAATTCTCTTCCTGCTCTTTGACCTGTCTGTGGGAGTTGTCCTTTTTGGTAACATCATCGATAAGCTTTGACATATTTACACCGTATTCAATAGATTCATCCAGAATGAAACGAATCTCCGGTGTATTTCTAAGGTTAAGATTCTTTGCCAGCTGGCGTCTGATATAACCTTCTGCACTGTTAAGACCTTTGATCGTTGCCTCTTTTGCTTCTTTCTCTCCTAACACACTGATGTATGCTTTACAGGTTTTCAGGTCAGGAGCCACTTCTACAGCCATGACGGATGTCATCGGGTGAATACGCGGATCCTTAATCTCGTTACGGATAATGGTGCTGAGCTCTTTCTGAACCTCTCCATTGATTCGTGTATTCTTAATACTGTTTTTTCTCATTTTTAAGTTCCACTCCTCTATTTGAGCAGATATTCGGTAATTTGATATACCGAATATCTGTTTTACAATTGATTCAATTAAAACAGGTGCGCGTCACGCTGTACGTAACACCATGAAACCGCGCACCCATATCAGTTACTGTCGCTATCCTATCTTGGTACTTCTACCATGATATAAGCTTCTACTTTATCTTCTTCTTTTACGTCATTAAATCCGTCAAATACAAGACCACATTCGTATCCTGCTTTAACTTCCTTAACGTCGTCCTTGAATCTCTTCAGAGATGCAAGTTCACCCTCGAAAATCTGCTCGCCTTCTCTGGAAATACGAACCTTGCAGTTTCTCTGGAAAATACCATCCAGAACATAGCTTCCTGCGATCGTACCGACACCGGATGCCTTAAACAGCTGACGTACTTCTGCATGACCGATAACCTTCTCCTCAAATACAGGGTCAAGCATACCTTTCATAGCAGCTTCCACATCTTCGATTGCCTGATAGATGACTCTGTACAGACGAAGATCTACGCCTTCCTGTTCAGCAAGCTGTTTCGCTGTTGCATCTGGACGAACGTTAAATCCGATGATGATAGCGTTTGATGTAGCAGCAAGACTTACGTCAGATTCATTGACAGCACCAACACCACCATGGATTACTTTTACAACAACTTCCTCGTTGGAAAGTTTTGTCAGACTCTGTTTTACTGCTTCTACAGATCCCTGTACGTCTGCTTTGACGATGATCGGAAGTTCTTTCAGATCGCTTGCCTGAATCTGGTCAAAGAGATTATCCAGAGATAATTTGCCCTTAGTCTCCTCAAGAAGACGGTTCTTATTCTCAGATACGAATGCACCTGCAAAGTTCTTCGCTTCCTTATCACTGTCAAAGGAAAGAAGGATCTCACCTGCATTCGGTACATCACCAAGTCCGAGGATCTCTACCGGAGTGGAAGGACCTGCTTCTTTGATTCTGCGTCCCTTATCGTCCATCATGGCACGAACTTTACCATTGCATGCACCTGCGGCGATAAAGTCTCCTACATGAAGTGTACCTTTCTGAACAAGGATTGTAGCAACCGGACCTTTACCTTTGTCAAGCTGAGCCTCGATCACAAGACCTCTTGCAGAACGGTTCGGATTCGCTTTCAGTTCGCAGACTTCAGCGGTAAGAAGAATCATCTCAAGAAGAGTATCGATTCCTTCTCCGGTGTGTGCAGATACAGGAACGAAGATTGTGCTTCCGCCCCAGTCTTCCGGAATCAGTTCATATTCGGAAAGTTCCTGTTTTACACGCTCGATATTTGCACTTGGTTTATCGATCTTGTTGATGGCAACAATGATCTCAACGCCAGCTGCTTTTGCATGGCTGATAGCCTCTACTGTCTGCGGCATGACACCATCATCAGCAGCTACAACTAGAACTGCGATATCTGTGGAGTTCGCACCACGCATACGCATAGCTGTGAAAGCTTCATGTCCAGGTGTATCCAGGAATGTAATCTTCTGACCGTTAACTTCTACTACGGAAGCACCGATATGCTGTGTGATACCACCGGCTTCTCCACGTGTTACATTTGTCTTACGGATTGCATCCAGAAGGGATGTTTTACCATGGTCAACGTGACCCATAACACAGACTACAGGTGGTCTCGGAACCATATCTTTCTCGTCTTCTTCATCCTCTTTAAGGAGTTCTCCGATAACGTCTACTTTTTCTTCCGGTTCTGCGATGATATCATATTCAAGAGCGATTTCCTGAGCTTTTTCAAAATCAATCTCGTGATTTACTGTAACCATCATACCCTGCATAAAGAGTTTCTTAACGATTGCTGACGGCTGCATCTTCATTGCTTCTGCCAGTTCACGGATTGTCATCTTCTCCGGAAGTGTGATCTCCTTAACCTCAGGCTTCTTCTCTTCCTGTTTCGGCTGTGGAATTGGTTTCTGCAGAGCTTTCGGGATTCTGGAATTTTTGTTAAATCCGCCCTGATTTGGTCTGCGTCCGCCGCTACTCTGTGTCTTATCGAAATCTTTCTTCTTATTCTTGTTCTCTCTGTCACGCTCTCTCTTGCTGTCTTTGGAAGTCTTAGTCAGTTCCGGTGCAAATACCATATCATCATTCTTTCTGGTATTCTGGCGCTGTCCCTGACGTCCCTGACCGCCGCTGAAGCGTCCATCGCGTCCTTCACTTCTGTTTCCATCCGGGCGACCCTGGCCATTACCCTGTGGTCTTCCACCCTGACGGTTTCCATCTCCCTGTGGTCTTCCCTGACCGAAACGTCCGCCCTGACGGTTTCCATCTCCCTGGAATCTTCCGCCCTGGCGTCCCTGACCATCACCCTGGGTTCTTCCCTGACCGAAACGTCCACCCTGACGGTTTCCATCTCCCTGTGGTCTTCCCTGGCGCTGACCATCACCCTGGGTTCTTCCCTGACCAAAACGTCCGCCCTGACGATTTCCATCGCCCTGAGCTCTGCCTTCGCCCTGGGTTCTTCCCTGGCGCTGTCCGTCTCCCTGCGGTCTTCTGTTACCGGCATTGGAACGGTCATTATTTCTTCTTGGTCTGTCACCATCTGTTCTTGAATTGTCAGAAGCCTTTGTTCCTTCTGCATTTCTTGGTGCACCTGTTCTCTCGCCTTCAGCTTTTACAGGTTTCTTTCTTGTTTTGCCTCCGTCGCTTGCATTCTGTGCATGAAAAACGCGGATAATATTTTTTTTCTTTTTAGGTGTCTCAGTTTTATCTCCTTCAGATTTTGCTGTTACAACCTTTTCTTCTGTTTTGGGAGTATCCAATTTCGCAATATGCTCCTTTCCCCTATTGTTATTTTTTTTAAATCTATCTCTTACAATTGAAATCGCAGGCTCATCCACCATACTCATATGGCTTTTGACATCAATGCCTTTTGATTTCAGGAACTCGATTACTTCTTTGTTCTGTCGTCCAAGCTCTCTGGCCAGCTCATGTACTCTTAATTTAGACAATCGCTATACCTCCTTTATGATTGCTTTCGCAAAGTTCTCATCCTGGACAGCCAGACAGGCGCGGTACTCCTTTCCCATTGCTCTGCCTAAGCTCTCTTTATCTGAGAGGAAGTAAATCGGAACTTCATAAAAGCTGCACATGTTCCGGAATTTCTTCTTTGTATTTTCAGAGGCATCCTCAGCCACGATTACAAGCAGTCCTTTTCCTGTTTTGACAGATTTCTCTGTGGAAAATTCTCCGCTTACAGTCTTGCCTGCTTTGGTTGCCAGCCCTATCAGCGACAGTACTTTGTTATTTTTCAATATCTTCCAGCTCCTTCTTAAGTCGTTCGTATACCTCATCGGGAACTGCAGTTTTCAGAGATCTCTCAAGACCATGATTCTTGATTGCTTTGTCCAGACATTCTCTGGAAAAGCACAGATACGCGCCTCTACCGTTCTTCTTTCCGGTAGCGTCAAGCACAATCTCGTCTTCCGTAGTCTTAAGGACTCTGAGCATCTCTTTCTTGCTTTTCATTTCCCTGCAGCCGGTACACTGGCGCATGGGAATCTTATTCTTCGTCTTCATTCTCTCCTGCTTCCTGAGCCTGTGACTCTTCTTCTACAGGAACTTCCTCTGAAACTTCTTCTGCTTCGGTTTCTTCTGTCAGGGAATCTTCTGCTGAAGTTTCCTCTGCTGATGCCTCATCTGCATCTTCTGCAGTCTCGTCATCATCATAATCATAGAAATCACCGGCTTCTTTTGCCTGAGTCTCACTCTTGATGTCAATCTTAAATCCTGTAAGTCTTGCAGCAAGACGTGCATTCTGACCTTCTTTACCGATTGCAAGGGACAGCTGATAATCAGGAACAACTACCAGAGCTGTCTTCTCATCAGGATCTGCCATAACTGCGATAACCTTTGCAGGGCTCAATGCATTCTCGATCAGGATCGCAGGATTCTCATCCCAGTTGATGATATCAATCTTCTCACCGCGAAGTTCCTCAACTACTGCATTGACACGTGCACCGTTCATACCTACGCATGCACCAACTGCATCTACATCCGGATCGTTGCTCCATACAGCGATCTTTGTACGGGAACCGGCCTCACGTGCGATGCTCTTGATCTCAACAGTTCCGTCTTTTACTTCTGCTACTTCTGATTCGAAGAGACGTTTCACAAGTCCCGGATGAGTTCTGGATACCAGAATACGAGGTCCCTTCGGGGTATCCTTGACTTCAAGAATATACACCTTGATTCTCTCTGTCGGCTGGAAGGTTTCCCCTTTCACCTGTTCATTCTCACTTAATACTGCATCTGCCTTACCAAGATTGATACTTACATTCTTGCCCATCACACGCTGTACAATACCGGTTACTACTTCTTTCTCTTTTCCATAGTATTCATCATACAGCACTTTACGTTCTTCCTCGCGGATTTTCTGCAGGATAACGTTCTTTGCATTCTGTGTCGCAATACGTCCGAATTCCTTAGACTGGATCGGAACCTGTATCATGCCTCCAATCTCAGCTCTTGATGTGATCTTCAAAGCATCTGCCAGAGAAATCTCCATTGCAGGATCCTCTACGTATTCTACGATACTTCTGTCTGCATACACTGAAAAATCGCAGGTTTCCGGATCAATAGTTACATGTACATTGTCAGCTTTTCCAAAATGGTTCTTGCAGGCCTGGATCAGAGACTGCTCAATTGCCTCAAGCAGAGTATCTTTGCTGATACTCTTTTCCTTTTCAAGGATATCCAGTGCCTCCTTTAACTCTCTGCTCATTTTTTTCTTATCCTCCCGAATTAACTAAAACTCTATTGCGAGGCGTATCAGGGCTGTGTCTTTCTTATCAAAAACACGCTCGGTTCCATCCTCATCGATTGTCACACTGTTACTATCATATGCGGTCAAAATCCCGCAGAACTCTTTTTGCTTTTCGATTGGCCGGTAGGTACGGATTTCCACCAGTTTTCCCATGTTTCTCTCAAAGTCTTTGTCTTTCTTCAGCGGTCTGTCCAGTCCCGGTGAACTGATCTCCATAATATAACTGTCTTCGATAAAATCATTCTCATCCAGTTTATCACTGAACGCTCTGCTGACTGTCTCGCAGTCATTTACCGTAATTCCGCCTGGTTTGTCAATGTATCCTCTCAGATACCAGTTACCTGCTTCCTTCACATATTCTACATCAACCAGCTCAAAGCCGTTAAGTTCTACGATCGGTGCCAGAAGTTCCTCTGCGCGCTTTTCATACTCTTCCCGTCTGCTCATTTTCCCACCTGCCTTTCTATGCAACAAATAAGAGTGGGCTCACGCCCACTCCTATGTCTGCAAGTTCTAATTTAGGTGTATTGTAACACCAATGTCAGAGAATTGCAAGGCTTTTCCCGTAAAAACCTTGTAATTTACCGCATTTGCCAATTTTTCAGGCTGTAAATAACAGTTTTCAGGCACATTTAAGTATGTCCAAAAACATTTTCCACATGATTCACCGAAATATACTATACACGCGGTTTCACTCCCTTACTGTCCCGCTTGGAAAGTTTCACTTTGTTGAGTACATAAGGTTTATCGTGATAGGTAATGGTGTATTCCTGACGGCTCTCTAAAAGATATGCATGATCAAGCTTATCTCCTTCCGCAAGTTTCATTCCTCGCACACCAATCGATGTTTTCTTCATAGAAGAAACATCCTGTTTCTGGAATCTCAGGAAATATCCACCCTCACTCTGAAGGACTACCTGTTCCATTTCATCCGCCGCTCCTACAAAGATCAGCGTATCATCTTCTGCCAGTTTAGTAGACACGATTGTTCTCTTTGACGCTTCAAACTCAGCACCGTTGACCAGCTTACACATAGAAGACGCAGTAACAAACAACAGCGTATTTTCTTTTACAGCCGCCAGCGGTGCTACATAAATCATTCGCTCCTGCGCGCTGTCATAATTACTCAGATTATCTGCCGGTGTGCCTTTATCTCTGAAACGTACCAGCGGAATATCAGCCACTTTAATACTGTGCATCTTTCCACTGTCTGTAAAGATACAGATTTTATCCGTATTCATACAATTAAATACGTACTTATTCTCAGCATTGGCGGCCTCTTTATTTCTCTCATAAGCAGATTTATCAATAATTCGCATATATCCAAAACGGTCCATCAGGAATGTAACTTCCATCTCTTCCATCTTCTTCTCTTCGTATATGACTTCCTCCGCATTCTCTATTACTGTACGGCGTTTTGTTCCATATTCTTTCTTGATCTTATCCAGATCTTTCATGATCACATCCGCCATAGAATCATAATTATTCAGAATGTCCTCATATAATGCGATATTCTTCATTGTTTCTGCATAATCTGCCTGAAGTGCTTCAATTTCCAGACCGATCAGTTTATACAGACGCATATCCAGGATTGCTGCCGCCTGCTTTTCTGAGAACAGAAGCTTCTGCGCAGCTTTCTCGCTTGCTTTACTCTTAAACTTGATTCCCTCTGTCACGCCGTCAACCAGGCATTTCTTTACCTGCTCACGATTCTTGCTTCCCCGCAGAATTTCAATAATCAGGTCGATCACATCGCAAGCCTTAATCAGACCTTCCTGGATTTCTTTTTTCTCCTGCTCTTTGTTAAGAAGTGTGGTGTACTTTCTGGTCGTGACATCAAACACGAAATCAACATGATACTCAATCACCTGTTTCAGACTCAGTGTCTCCGGTCTGCCGTCTGCTACCGCAAGCATATTTACGCCAAAAGTGTCTTCCAGCTTGGTCTTCTTGTAAAGCATATTTGCAAGATTCTCTACATCTGCATCACGCTTTAAATCAAGAACGATTCGTATTCCTTCTTTAGAAGACTGATTAGAAATATCTACAATATCGGTTGTCTTCTTATTCTCTACAAGAGTAGCAATATCATTCAAGAATTTTCCGATATTTGCGCCAATCATAGTATATGGAATTTCAGTGATCACCAGCTGCTGTCTGCCACCTTTAAGCTTCACTGTTTCTACTTTACCTCTGACGCGGAGCTTTCCAGTTCCTGTCTCATAGATTTTAAGCAGGTCATCCTTATTTACTACCAGACCGCCAGTCGGGAAATCAGGTCCTTTGAGATAACGCATCAGACCTTTTACGCTGATGTCATTATTCTTCATATATGCTTTTACAGCATCTGCCACTTCCCCCAGATTATGAGGAGGGATACTAGTTGCCATACCGACTGCGATTCCATCCGCACCATTTACAAGCAGGTTAGGGATTCTCACCGGAAGTACCACCGGTTCCTTCTCCGTCTCATCAAAGTTCGGCATGAAATCAACCACATTCTTATCCAGATCTTCAAGAAATACATCCTGTGTCAGTTTCTCAAGTCTGGCTTCTGTATATCGCATAGCCGCTGCACCGTCGCCCTCGATAGAACCAAAATTTCCATGTCCGTCGACCAGCGTCTTACCTTTCTTAAAATCCTGTGCCATTACTACAAGTGCCTCATAGATGGAGCTGTCACCATGCGGGTGATATTTACCCATGGTATCACCTACGATACGGGCACATTTTCTGTATGGCCGATCATAACGGATTCCCAGTTCATACATATCATACAGTGTTCTTCTCTGTACCGGTTTCAATCCGTCACGCACATCCGGCAGGGCTCTGGAGATAATAACACTCATGGCGTAATCGATATAGGATTTCTGCATGACCTCCGCATAGTCGGTGGGGATTACATTCTCCTGTTTTGTTTCCATTTATTTCATTCCTCCGTTCAGATACACACCGGCATATCTGTTTATTTATTTACCAAAATCCAGTACATTATTTCAAAAAGGCAATGTACCAGTAACTATTCGATTTGCAATCAATTTCCAGATATCAGATATCCAGTTCCGCATCCTGTGCATGCTCATAGATAAATTTCTTTCTCGGCGGGACATCGCTTCCCATCAGAATCTCAGTCACACTGGATGCCAGTCTCGCGTCCTCGATCTCCACACGTTTCATCATTCTTGTCTCCGGATTCAGAGTTGTCTCCCAGAGCTGCTCTGCATCCATTTCTCCAAGACCTTTATATCTCTGTAAGGTAAAGCTTCCCGGTTTATGAGCACGTCTGTACTTCTCCAGTGCCTTATCATCATACAAATATTCTTCCTGCCCCTTCTTCGGCATAACCTTATACAGTGGTGGCATGGCAATATATACATGTCCCTCAGTGATCAAATCCGGCATAAATCGATAGAACAATGTAAGGAGCAGTGTGGAAATATGCGCACCATCCACATCGGCATCGGCCATGATAACGATCTTATCATAGCGAAGCTTCGTAATATCAAAATCATTTCCATATCCTTCGGAGAATCCACATCCAAACGCATTAATCATCGTCTTGATTTCCGCGTTGGCAAGTACTTTATCAATTGTTGCCTTCTCAACGTTCAGGATCTTACCTCTGATCGGCAGAATTGCCTGATAGTTACGGTTACGCGCAGTTTTGGCAGAGCCACCCGCAGAATCTCCCTCTACGATAAAAATCTCACACTGGGAGGGATCTTTCTTCTCGCAGTTTGCCAGCTTCCCATTCGAGTCAAAAGAATATTTCTGTTTCGTCAGAAGATTGGTCTTTGCTCTCTCTTCTGTTTTACGGATCTTAGCCGCTTTTTCCGCACAGGAAAGAATTGTCTTAAGAGTCTCCAGATTTCGGTCAAAGTAGAGTACCATCTGTTCTCCGACTACCTTACCTGTAGCACGGGATGCATCCTGATTATCCAGCTTCGTCTTTGTCTGTCCCTCAAATCGAGGTTCCGGATGTTTGATAGATACAACCGCTGTCATACCATTACGGATATCAGCACCGGTAAAATTCAGATCTTTATCCTTAAGAATACCGATTTCTCTGGCGTAAGTATTCATTACTGTCGTAAATGTGGTCTTAAATCCGGTCAGATGTGTACCGCCTTCTGCATTATAAATATTGTTGCAGAAGCCCAACACGTTCTCGCGGAATTCGTTGGTAAACTGAAATGCTACTTCTACCTGGATACCATCAGCCTCGCCTTTCAGATAAACCGGATCATGCAGAACCTCTGCACTATGATTCAGATCTTTGATAAATCCAATGATTCCATCCGGCTCATGATAGGTGATATCTTCTACTTCCGCGCCTCTTTTATCTTCAAAATGAATCGTCAGCTCCGGGTTAAGATATGCAGTCTCATGAAGTCTGCTCTTTACCTCAGTTGCTGAAAACCTGGTCTTTTCAAAAATTTCCGGATCCGGAAGGAAATTAATGCTGGTTCCCGTCTGTCTGGTCTTGCCCAGTTTCGGCAGAAGTCCTTCTTCCAGCTCAAGTGTCGGGATTCCTCTTTCATAATGATCATGATGTACATATCCGTCACGGCTGATCTTGATATCAAGATATGTAGACAGCGCATTGACAACTGAAGAACCAACTCCATGAAGTCCTCCGCTTGTTTTGTAAGCAGAGTTATCAAATTTACCGCCTGCATGAAGAGTTGTAAATACAAGTCTCTCTGCCGACACTCCCTTCTCATGCATATCCACCGGAATTCCTCGTCCATTATCCGTAACTGTACAGGAGCCGTCCTTTTCCAGCACTACATGGATCAGGCTGCAATATCCTGCCAGATGTTCATCTACCGCATTATCTACGATTTCATAGATCAGATGGTTAAGTCCCTTTCGTGAAACACTTCCGATGTACATTCCGGGACGCTTACGAACCGCCTCCAGGCCCTCAAGGACAGAGATACTCCCTGCATCATAGGTGTTTTGCTTTGCCATGTCTGTTACATTTCCTTTCTATCTATAATCTATTTACATGATATCAGGGTCAAAAGGTCAGAAAGTCGTTCGTGCTTGCACGATAAGACTTTTGAACTTGGGACCCGCCAAACATGAGGAAGTAGCGATTTACGTAGTAAATCTGCGGATTCCGAATGTTTGAGGATTGCGGGAGCTACCTTGCAGCGGAGCAATCCGTAGATATCAAAATATATTTTTCATGCCATATTGCAAACGTTTGTTCTGTATTATAAATGAATTATTTTCATTTTTCAAGTATGCTACTCAAATATATTTTGTCAAAATCTGTGAGTATCCGGATAAAATCCGAAAAAAAATGACCAGAACCGAAATTCTGATCATTTTTCTTAAGTTCTCACTATTTAGTAGCAGCCAGTACGGGAATCGAACCCGTGTTTTCGCCGTGAGAGGGCGACGTCTTAACCCCTTGACCAACTGGCCATTTGTTTCGTGTCAACTGTCTGTTCCCTGTCGACTCGTTTAATATACACCATCTTTTTCTAAAATGCAAGTACTTTTTTAAAAAAATTTCAATTTTTTTATTTTTCTCGAATTTTTCCTGCAAAAAAGCCCATAAAGCCAGGCTTTTTCGCAGGAATATTTTTTAATCCTCTATATCTTCCGCAGGCTCTGCCGGAATAAACACTCTGGATTTCTTTGCTTCATGTTTATGAAGTGCCGCTTTCTCTGTCGCCTCCATACAGAATTCCATCTGGGAATTGATCTGCACCTTGCCTCGCTTATCCTGTTTCGTATAAGTACCGTCCGTCTGTAACAGATGTGCCTTTACATTGTCCCTGAATTCAAGGTCAAGCACATGCTCCAGCTCTTTCTTAATTTTCTCATCTTCCACCGGAAACACAATCTCTACACGTCGGTCGAGGTTACGCGGCATCCAGTCCGCACTTCCCATATAAATTTCAGGATTTCCGCCATTCTCAAAATAGAAAATGCGGCTGTGTTCCAGAAATTCTCCGACAATAGAGCGGACCTGAATATTTTCACTGACTCCCGGTATTCCAACTTTAAGACAGCAAATGCCTCTGACAAGAAGCTCCACCTGTACTCCACAAGAAGATGCATAATAAAGTTCAGCCATGATCTTCGGATCGCAAAGAGAGTTCATTTTAGCCCGGATATGCGCCGGCAATCCCTTCTTCGCATTCTCTGCTTCTCTCTCGATCAGACTCAGGAATCGGTCTTTCATCCAGATTGGAGCTACAATCAGCTTATTCCAGCATTTCGGCTCGGAATATCCGGAAAGCATGTTAAATACAGCAGTTGCATCCTCCCCAAAGCGCTCATCGCAGGTAAAAATACCGCAATCTGTATAAAGTTTGGCAGTAGAATCATTATAGTTTCCTGTTGCCAGATGTACATAACGTCTGATCCCTGTCTCTTCTCTGCGTACTACCAATGTAATCTTGCTGTGTGTCTTAAGACCTACCAGACCATAGATTACATGACAGCCCGCCTTTTCCAGCTTCTTCGCCCATACGATATTGTTCTCTTCATCAAAACGTGCCTTTAATTCCACAAGTACAGAAACCTGTTTTCCATTCTCTGCCGCCTGCGCAAGTGCGGCAATGATCGGAGAATTTCCACTGACACGATACAAAGTCTGCTTAATAGCCAGAACATCAGGATCTTTTGCCGCCTGTCGTACGAAATTTACAACAGGATCAAAGCTCATATAAGGATGGTGCAGGAACACATCTCCCTCACGTATCACCTGAAAAATGTCTTTGTCATTCTGAAATTCCGGTACAGGCGCTGGCTGATATCTCGGTGTTTTGTAAGCATCAAAACCTTCCGCTCCATATACTTTCATAAGCATGGTAAGATCCAGCGGTCCATTGATTTCAAAAATATCTGCTTCTTTAATATCAAATTCCATTTTCAGAATCTTAAGCAGGCGTTCATCCATCTTATCTTCCACTTCAAGCCGAATAACTTCTCCCCACTGGCGTTTCTTTAGCTGGCGCTGGATTTCCACAAGAAGATCCTCTGCCTCATCCTCATCTATGGTAAGGTCCGCATTACGCATAATACGGTACGGATGCGCGCATACTACATCATAGCTCAAAAACAGCTTATCAATATTTCTCTCAATAATTTCTTCCAGAAGAATTACCGTAGTATCTCCATCCTTTTTCGATGGGATCTGAACCACTCTCGGAAGCACTGACGGCACCTGGACTGTTGCAAAAAGGAGTTCTTCCTCTTCAGCTTTGTCCTTCCTGCTAAGTTTATCCTCTTTATCTTTCTTTGAAATCAGCGCACCAATATTCAAAGTCTTATTTCTGATCAGCGGGAATGGTCTGGAAGAGTCCATTGCCATAGGCGTCAGCACCGGATATACGTCATCTTCAAAGTAACGATCCACAAAAGCTTTCTGTTCTTCTGTAAGATCTTCATGCGCAGCAACCAGATGCATTCCTGCTTTCTCAAGCGCCGGGAGCAGTGAACGGTTCAGTGTATTATACTGCACATGTACCAGTTCATGAGTGCGTGCACTGATTTCTTTCAGCTGTTCTTTCGCAGTCATTCCTGCAATATCTGTCTTATGATACCCTGCGTGCACCTGATCTTTCAGAGATGCCACACGTACCATAAAGAACTCATCCAGATTGGATGCAGTGATACTTAAGAATTTCAGCCTGTCAAATAAAGGAAGATTCTTATCTCTTGCTTCACTCAGAACACGCTCGTCAAATTTCAGCCAGCTCAGCTCACGGTTTACGAAATATTCTTTCTTTTCAAACTTTCCAAGATCCATAGTAATCCTCCTTTACGCCCTTCCCTTACGTCTGAGAACCAGACGGATACCAAATACTTCTTCAAAAAATGCAACTTTATCCTTTAATAGTCCCAGTTCAAGAGAAATATCCTGACTGGAATCCACGATCATCTGTAATTCTCTGTCCTTGAGTACAGTCTTGATTCCTTTTACCTTCTGATAATGACTTCTGTCCATGGCATTGGCCAGACGAAGGATTGCCGTCATCTTCGCAATCTTGATATATCTTTCCCTGTCGATAGCCATTCCCATATTCTGAATTTCATCATAATATGCAAAAGCTGACGTATTATATCGCACCGCACATGCGATCATCTGCCGTTCCAGCGAAGAAAGACCGATAATATCTGTGGACATTATGATCTGATAAGAACACTCAGAGACATTTCCCATGCTGATATATTTGCCACAGTCATGAAGCAGCGCCGCTATCTGTAGCAACAGGCGTTCTCTCGCCCCCATACCATGAACCTTCTTCATACTGTCAAAAATATTCAGACACAGATTCATAGTCCCCTGGATATGGTTCTTACTGCTGGAATACCTCTTTGCAATATTCTTTGAGGTAACCAGAATATCATTCTCAAAGTTATGAACACTCTTGATAAATTTATTCTTCTCTGCAAAATCATAAGCAATTCCGTCTAAAAGCGAAACTCCCGGTGCCCAGAGCGATTCCGCATTAAAAATATCAATAAAGTTCTTGCAGACAACCATTGTAGGAACAACAAGAGAGGCATACTCCGGATCGATTTCCATCTCCTGAGCCAGCCGATCAACAGATTTTCCCACCGTATCTTCATAGCGCTTCATAAACTCTTCCCGCGTGATGATCTTATCTTCCATCTCCTCCTGAAAGATCATATCTGTGATAAAATCTCCCATAAGAATCACATTCTTAATGTCTTTATCCTTAAGATATAGTCTTTGGAAGTTTGTAAGGTCATTGCGGATAAATTCTTCTACCAGCTTATCATAGTGAATCGTAGATTTCTCCAGTTCCTGCAGACGCTGTCTTATTCTCAAACTTCCCATCTTCAGCCCCTGGGTCGTAACAAGCGCATCCTTATCAAAAAGAGAAACCTGCAGACTGCCGCCGCCTACATCCAGAATTGCTGTTCCTTTCTGGATCATCTTTTTGAAGCCTTTTTCAATCGCAGCAATTGATTTATATCCCAGGAAATGCTGTTCTGCACTGCTTAAGATTTCTATTTTCATACCTGTACGCTGATAGATCTGTTCAATGATAATCAGTGGATTAGCAAGTTCCCTGAACGCACTGGTTCCGCAGGCACGATATTCATCTACGCCAAAATCCTGCATCAGACGTTTAAAGTCATTTAGCACTTCGCATAAAACATTCAGCATTTCCGAATCAATCTTTCCCCCGGAATAAACCCCTTTTCCAAGTTCCAGACTGTATCTGACATCATTCAGTTCCCGAAATCCGATTCGCTTTGACATCTCAAAAATTTTCATGCTTACTTCATAAGACCCGATGTCAATAGCTGCAAAGGTCATAACTGCCATATGTATTCCCCCTTTATTATATAAGTTTAATCACATGACTCACTGCTCATCGCAACTGATATCTGTAAAATCGTATACCCCAAATTTCACTCAGTTTCATAACTTTTTTCTTACTCCCGTACTTAACAGGCAACAGAATAGTTATCAAATATTTTTTACTCCTCAACTTTTCCCAACAGATGATCAATAAACTGCTGTGCAGTTCTTCCTGTAAGACCGCCATGGGAAAGTTCCCACTTATTTGCTTCCAGAAGCAGTTCATCCTCCGGCATGGTAATTCCGTTTCTTTGCGCAAGCGCTTTGACGATCGTCTGGAATTCTTTCTTGCTTGGCGCACCATAATAGATACGAACACCAAAACGATATACAAGAGAAAGTTTCTCCTGTACTGTATCGGAGGAATGCAGATCGTCGTCATCCATAATTTCCAGCTTATCACTGGATTTTTCCCTTACCAGATGTCTTCTGTTACTTGTTGCGTAGATCAGAATATTATCCGGTTTCTTCTCCAGACCACCTTCAATGACTGCTTTCAGATATTTATACTCAATCTCAAATTCCTCAAAAGAAAGGTCATCCATATAAATGATAAATTTATAATTTCTGTTTTTGATCTGTGCGATCACATCGTTCAGATCCTGGAACTGATGCTTGTACACCTCAATAATTCGAAGTCCCTCATCATAATAACGGTTCAGGATTCCTTTGATACTTGAAGATTTACCTGTACCCGCATCACCAAACAACAGACAGTTGTTTGCTTTTCTGCCTCTTACAAAGGCTTCTGTATTCTCAATGAGTTTCTGTTTCGGAATTTCATAGCCTACCAAATCTTCCAGTTTAACATGAGCGATTCTTGTAATCGGCTGAATCTCTACATTATCATTCTCATCATGTCCTACACGAAACGCCTTATGTAATCCCAGCTTTCCTACACCGAAATCTTTATAAAACTGTACCATATCTTTCATAAATTCTTCTGTTGTTTCTGCTGCTGCCAGTATTTGGCTCAGATCACAGATACGGTCTCTGATGCGGGAATTAAACATCTTACTGTTACTTCCGGTGTTTGTGTAATCCTTCAGAATCTTACAGCATAAAATTCCAAAAGCCTCATCCAATACTGTCAGGTCAAAGTCGTATAATTCTTTAAATACACCAAAATCATTCAGAGCCAGTTCATTAATACTTCCGTTCACAGCCCCTCTGATCTCGCAGGCTGTACTGAAAGCATTTTCATTATTTACCAGAAGAAATGTCAGATAACAGTGCCACAGATTTCCGGAAAATCCATAAGAGCCAGCCATTTCTACAAGCCCGTTGGCACACTCGAAAAACATTCCTTCCTTATCTTTCAGGTCCGGCGCTTTCTGTTCCCAGGCGTTCATCAGTTCTGCCATCTTATCAAGAGTTTCACCATGTTCAAAGTTACGATATAAAATACATTCATTTAATCTAGCCATTATTGTTACTTCCTTTTATTTCATCATTTATGCATTTTGTCATTCTACTACAAGCAAATCTCTATACACTGCTTATTGCTTTTCACAATTGAAACAGGGGACTTCCTTGCTTTGGTTAAACCCGGTATATTGTTTGCAAAATAATGTACTAATAATTCCCCAGAATTCTCATTCTGTCAGCTTCCGCCTCGATTCCTCTCAGTGCATTCTTCACCGCACTGTCCTTTAAATTACCCTCGAAATCCACAAAGAATCTGTACTGCCAGTTCTTGCCTGTGATCGGGCGTGATTCAATCTTGGTCATATTCAGACCGTTATAGATGATATGAGACAGCATATTATAAAGTGTTCCGCTCTCATGAGGCAGTTCAAAGAAAATGCTGATCTTACGCGCATCTTTCACATAAATCGGCTTCTTACTCACAATCACAAAACGTGTGGCATTCTGTCCGTTATAGCAGATATTCTCAGCCAGGATTTTCAGCCCGTAAAGTTCTCCTGCCTGTCTGCTGGCAATCGCTGCCTGTGTCTTGTCATTATCTTCTTTGACTCTCTTGGCAGATCCGGCTGTATTTTCCATTTCTTTCTTCTTCCAGCCTGGATGAGCTTCCAGATATTTTCCGCACTGGGCAAGTGCCTGAGGATGAGAACATACCTGTTTAATATCATCAAGCTCTGCATCCGGCATTCCCAGAAGCACATGCTCCGGACGGATAACCTGCTCACCTACGATACTCAGATCATATTCTGCAAGAAGATCATAGATATCTGCTACGATTCCTGCTGTTGTGTTTTCAATAGGAAGAACCGCGTAATCCGCTTTTCCCTCTACTACCTTCTCCATAGCATCTCGCCATGTCTTGACATGGAAGCTCTTAATATCATCATGGAAATATTCTCTCATGGCAGCATAGCTGTATGCACCTTCTACCCCCTGAAAAACAACCGTCACATTATTTAATGGAAGCTTGTCTACCATTTCCAGTTTCTCATCATCTTCAACTCCATGTTCTGTCAGAAGCTGATACTGTCTCTTACGACTGATTGCCATAATCTGCTGAAAAAGCTCCTGAGCTCCAAGCTGGTTAAATTCTCCATGTGCCTTTCCTCTCAGAGTTTCCAGCTTCTGCCTCTCACGTTCCGGATCCAGAACTTTTTTTCCTGTACGGATCTTATATTCAGCGACATCTTCAGCTACCTTCATTCGCTGTTCAAAAAGACGGATGATCTCACTGTCAATCTTGTCTATTTCGTCTCTGCATTCCTGTAAATTTATCATTCTTTGTTATTCCTTTTTACTTTTTTGAAATTTTTTATGCTCTTCCACAATATCCGTCATTTTCCCGATAAAGGAAAGAGAACCAAACGCAATGATCACATCTTCTTCTCCGACAAGTTCAAAAGCTTTCTCTACCGCATCTGCGATCGTATGCATTGCCTGGACATTCGGATTATATTCGCTGACAGCCTCCGCCAGTTCTTCTGCCGGCAATGCCCTTACATTATCCGGAGTCTGTATTGTAAGAATCTGATCTGCGAAATGTGCTGTCTTTTCGATCACACTTCTATAATCCTTATCTGCAAAAACTCCCATAATATAAATCAGTCGTTTTCCTTTGAAATAGTGCTCTATCGAAGCAGCCATCATATCCGCAGCAGCCGGATTATGAGCTCCATCCACCACAAATAATGGTTTCTTACAGATCACTGTGAACCTTCCGTTCCAGTTTACTGTCTTAAGCCCCTCTATCCGTTGCTTAACAGTAGTCGGAAAGCCCAGATTATTCAACACCTTCAAAGCATTCAGGGCAACTACTGCATTTTCTTTCTGATAAACACCTGCCAGTGGAATCTCGTAATCCTCTCCACAATATTGTATCGTCTGTCCAAGACAGCTCTCCTGAATCACCTGAGCATCAAAAGCATCTGCCACTGTACACTCTGCATTATGAGTCTTACAGATTTCCCGGATCACCCGCATTGCCTCCGGTTTCTGCATAGCAGTCACCACATGACATCCATCTTTGATAATGCCAGCTTTCTTTTCTGCAATTTGTGACAGGGTATTTCCAAGGAAAGACATATGATCCATACTGATTGATACAAGTACTGCCAGTAATGTATTCTTAATGATATTTGTGGCGTCCAGATTTCCGCCCATTCCGACTTCCAGCAAAACGAGATCACAATTCTCGTTTTTGAAAAACAGAAATGCCACAGCAGTCTCTATCTCAAATGCTGTGGGATGAGGATAACCATCTTTTGTCATGGCTGTGATGGCATCTGCCACCTGTGTGATATATTCTGCAAAACTTTCTCTGCTAATTCTGCTGCCCGTGACTTCCATCCGGCCTCTGTAAGAATACAGAGTTGGTGAAACATACCTTCCGATACGATAGCCTGCTTCAGACAACGTAGAATATAAAAAGGCAATAACAGAGCCTTTTCCATTCGTACCGGCCACATGAACATATTTAAGATCGTCCTGAGGATTTCCCAGACGCTTCATCAATTCCCGCATATGATCAAGTCCCAGTACACTCGGGATTTCTCTTGTAATTTTGTCTATATAATCCCGACTCTCCTGATAATTCATAATATACTCCTCTTATTTTCTATGAGTTACACGTATTATTTTCTTCGAACCATTTCCGAATATATTCCCGATATGAGCATTTTCCCAATATGAATATTTACTCCGTTCACGGTTACCTTTCATACAATACGCCAAACGCCTCAGTCTTTTAATGTGATAACGTGGTTACTGTTCACTTCGTTCTCAGTAACACGCTTCGCGATGCACAGAATTTATGCTAATCGCATAAATTCGCGCCGTATGTCTCGGGATTTTGGCATTTTCATGCCAAAACACCTCGCGGGACAGTAGTGCGCGAACAGTAACATAACGTGGTTTCATTATATCCTACACGTATTTTTTTTTCAAGGCAGGCAATACTAGAAACAGTTAAAATTTATTCTGTTTATTGCTGTTCACAGAATAATCAATAATCTTAATTGGGAGGTTACTTATGAAAAAAGCATTTCTTTTCTGCGGACTGACCGGCTGGTGTATGGAAGTTCTCTGGACAGGTCTGCATTCTGTCTTTTCAGGAGAACTGACTATGACCGGAAAAACCTCTCTTTTAATGTTCCCCATTTACGGCTGCGCAGCCATCATCCGCCCACTTTCCGAAAAATTTTCCACATTTCCTTCTTTTGTGCGTGGCTGCATCTACTCAGTCGGGATTTTCTTTGTAGAATTCATCAGTGGCTCATTCTTACGTCATTTCCATATGTGTCCATGGAACTATTCTGACGCCCCTTTAAACTACAAAGGGCTGATTCGTCTGGACTACGCTCCGCTCTGGTTTGGAGCCGGACTCCTTTTTGAAAAAATACTCCAAAAACTCTCTTGAAAAAAGCACCTGATTATTATATGATGTTAGGAAGGATTATGTAACTGATTCCTGAACCAACAAACTATGGAGGTATGAAATGAGACACTTAATGAGTCCGCTGGACCTGTCTGTTGACGAGCTGAATACTCTTCTTGACCTGGCCAGTGATATTGAGAAACACCCTGATAAATACGCACATGTCTGTGACGACAAGAGACTTGCAACTTTATTCTATGAACCAAGCACCCGTACCCGTCTCAGCTTTGAAGCTGCTATGATGAATCTCGGCGGTAAAGTCCTTGGTTTTTCATCAGCCGATTCCAGTTCCGCTGCCAAAGGCGAAAGCGTTGCTGATACTATTCGTGTCGTATCCTGTTACGCAGATATCTGTGCTATGCGTCACCCGAAAGAGGGCGCTCCGCTAGTTGCTTCTATGGCTTCTTCCATTCCTGTTATCAACGCCGGTGACGGTGGTCATCAACATCCTACTCAGACATTAACTGATTTACTTACCATTCGTTCCTTAAAAGGACGCTTAGACAATTTAACAATCGGTCTGTGCGGTGACCTGAAATTCGGACGTACTGTTCATTCTCTGATTGAGGCACTTGTACGCTATACCAACGTAAAATTCGTACTGATTTCACCGGAAGAACTTCGCATTCCAAGCTATATCCGCGAAGATGTTCTGAAAAAGAACAATATTGAATTCCAGGAAGTTGAAAGACTTGAAGATGCCTTACCAGAACTTGACATTCTGTACATGACACGAGTTCAGAAGGAACGTTTCTTCAACGAAGAAGACTACGTACGCATGAAAGATTTCTATATTCTGGACAAGCAGAAAATGGAACTTGCAAAAGAAGATATGTACATTCTCCATCCACTTCCACGTGTAAATGAAATTGCAACAGAAGTAGATGCAGACCCGAGAGCAGCTTATTTCAAACAGGCACAGTACGGTGTATATGTACGTATGGCCCTGATTCTCACATTACTGGAGGTAAAATTACCATGTTAAATGTTGGAGCACTTCGCGAAGGTTATGTATTAGACCATATCAAAGCCGGTAAAGCCATGACGATCTATCATGATCTGAAGCTTGATAAACTTGACTGCACAGTTGCGATCATCAAGAACGCACGCAGTAACAAAATGGGAAAGAAAGACATCATTAAGGTAGAATGCCCGATTGAGAATCTTGATCTGGATATTCTCGGTTTCATTGACCATAACATCACCGTAAACATCATCAAAGATGAAAAAATCGTAGCAAAGAAAGATCTGAAACTTCCAAAACAGGTTGTTAACGTGATCAAATGTAAGAATCCTCGCTGCATTACCTCTATCGAGCAGGGGCTTGATCAGATTTTTGTTCTTGCAGACAAAGAGAAAGAAGTTTACAGATGTAAATATTGTGAAGAGAAATACACAGGTAAACGCAACAAATAATTTTGTTAATACCTCTTATTAATCATTACATAGCCGGAAGCTCCAGGTTTCCGGCTATCTTTTTACTCTCATAAAAGAAACCGTTCCCACATGTCCACAATCAGAAAAACTCCCGTTGCCTATGTAACTATGCTGTACAGACAACGAGAGCCTCTTATTTTTATTTCTTCTATTATATACACTTTATACGCAATCAGACCGATAAGCCGGGTTATGTCATTGAGTGATCATCTGTCTAGGCCTTACGTTGCCATAAGGCTCGAGCGACCCACCTGAAAGCACGACGGGCAGCCGTATCGCTTTCTATTCGGTCTTGCTTCGAATGGAGTTTACATGTGCCCGGCCTGTTACCAGGACGGCGGTAGTCTCTTACACTACCTTTCCACCCTTACCCCAACAAGTGAGGCGGTTTATTTCTGTTGCACTGGTCTGGGAGTCACCTCCACCGGACGTTATCCGGCATCCTGCCCTGCGAAGCCCGGACTTTCCTCGTCTGAACCCTTTCGTCTGTTCAGCCGCGATCACCTGGCCTGGTTGCGCAAGTGCTATTCTAGCACGTTTTTTTTCACTTGTAAACAATTATTTACACATTAAAACAGCTTCCGCCAATGAACTCTCTTAGAATAGAATTATGTGGCACTGCCTCACTCGGCACCGGAACAAAATATTCAAAGAATTTCAATAACCGCTTTGCTTCGATATATTCCGGCTCACTTTTATCAATCCCAAACAGCAACGGCTCTGCATAAACTTTCAGACATGCCAGTTCATAGATCAGCGCAGAATTAAACATTGCATCTGCCTCTTCCTGGAACGGGAAAATATTCTGTTCCTCTCCCCTTCGCACAGACGACCATCTCGCGATTGTCTCTTTCGCAGAAGTTCCTCTGGTACGCGCATCCCTTACAATTCTACGGATCAGGCGTCCGTCTGTGGTCGGAATCCGGTTGTGTTCATCAATATTCAACTGTGTCAGTGCACTGATATAAATCTTAAATTTGCTTTCCTTTGGCAGAGCATAACTAAGCTTATCATTCAATCCATGAATTCCCTCGATTACCAGAACATCATCCTTCTCCAGCTGCAGGAAATCGCCTTTATACTCTCTTGTACCTGTCTTAAAATTAAATACCGGCATTTCCACACGTTTTCCATCCAGAAGTGCAAGCATATCTTCATTAAATTTCTCTACATCAATCGCTTCCAGACATTCGAAATTCTTTTCGCCAAACTCATCTACCGGTGTGAGATGACGATCTACAAAATAATTATCCACAGCAATAGGATGTGGTTTCATTCCATGTGCCGCAAGCTGAATAGACAATCTGTGAGAAAATGTAGTCTTGCCCGATGAAGACGGTCCCGCAATCATCACAAATTTCTTATTTCGCTCAGAAGCAATTCTGGCAGCGATTTCTGAAATTTTTGCTTCCTGCATCGCCTCCTGAATCAGTAGAATATCCTGAATGCCACCTCTGGTGACCTTTTCATTCAGTTCTCCGACTGTTGCAATATCCAGCTTATCCCCCCACTCCTGAGACTCCTTCTGTACATGAAAAACTTTTTCACGAGGCTTAAATTCCGGCACTTTATCCGGTTCTTTCTGTGTTGGAAGCTGAAGAACAAACCCACCCTCATACAAAAACAGGTCAAATGTTTTGATAAATCCAGTATGATTTGCCATAAAGCCATAGAAATAATCTTCAAAGCTCTCAATACTGTAAAGATTTACCTTAGATCCTCTGCGGTAATTAAACAGCAGTTCCTTGTCATACATATGATGTTTGTGAAAAAGCGCAACTGCCTCACTAGTGCTCACACTTCTCTTCACAATCGGGAGATTCGCATCTACAATTTTATGCATCTGTGCCTTTACCCGGTCTATAAAATCCTGGGTCAGTTCCATAGGACCTTTCATTGTAAAATAATATCCATCTCCAATAGAATAATGAATCACTACTTTGTCAATATTCTCCTGACCGGCTACATCATAAATCGCTTTCAGCAAGATCATAGTCGCACTTCTGCAATAGGTTTTATGACCGATCGGATCCTTTGTCGTCACAAACCGGATCTCACAGTCTGATTTCAGATGTTTATGAAGTTCTCTCAGTCTCCCATCTGCCATTACCAGAATCACCGGTGCTTCTGTAGTACCTTCATATTCTTTCACAATATCCCCATAGGAAATCCCTTCCGGATACTGTTTTGTCTCTCCCTGTATCGTAACATTATACATTTTCTGTTCCATAAAACCTGCCTCCATTTCCAATATACTGACAAGGCAGCCATCCAACATCTATACCAGACAGCCGTCTGACTGCTCGACAAGTTAAGATTATTAACAGTTACTGTAGGCAAAAGCCCGTATCACAAAATCGTGTACGGGCTCTTTACTTTCGCACAGGAAATCTTCAGATTCGGAAATGCCTGCGTCAGCTCTTTCTTCATTGCATCCATAAAAACATACTCAGTTCCGTAGTGTCCGGCATCAATCAATGCCATTCCCTGCGCAACGGTATCAATTCCTGTATGATGATCGATATCACCGGTCACGTACACATCCGCACCTGCCCTGATGGCATCCTGGATCATGCTTTTACCTGATCCTGTACAGACGGCTGCACGTTTTACTTTTCCGTCCAGATCTCCGTAAACCTTTACATCATTTAATTTCAGAGATTCTTTGACAAGTTTCGCATACTCCCTCAGAGTCATCTCCTGAGGAAGTTCACCGACTCTTCCGAATCCCTGTGTCTCACCATTTCTCTCTTCCGTTACAGAAAGTACTTCTGCATCGTGCATCTTTGTATATTCAGCACTCAAGTCAGCCATACCCAGCACATCATAATTCGTATGCATCGCATAATAGACAATGCCTTTCTGAATCAGCGTAATGATCTTTCTCCCGGTAAAACTGTGATTATTGATCTTCTTAATCCCGGAAAAAATCATCGGATGATGGGTAATGATCATGTCTGCCCCATTCTCTATCGCCTCTGCCAGCGTCTCCTCTGTCAGATCCAGCGCCAGGAACACATGGCTGATCTCATTTGTGTCGTCTCCTGTGAGAAGTCCTACATTGTCCCAGTCCTCGGCTGCATCTGCAGGATATTTTTTCTCAAGCCAGGAGGTCAGTTCATATGCTTTCATATTCTTTCAAAGCGGCAATAATAGCCTGCCTTTCCTCCTCTACCTCACCAGCCCGTTTCTGAGCATTTGGTGCATTTTTTAATTTCTCAAGAATTTCATCGCGGATTCGAAGCTCTCTGTCCAGATATTCCTTCAGAACCGGATGTTTTCGTTCAAGGAGAAGTCCGCCAAACCACTCTTCTAAAGTATAAGGCGTATCCGGAAGAATATTCTCCTCTTCTCCATGAATCACTTTCATCATAGGATAAAATTTGCCATCTTCCCGGATCAGTTCTTCCTCCACGATCTGCCATCCGATTTCTCTGATAAACCTGCGAAAATGCGGGATATCTGACTGCGGCTGCAAAATCATTTCCTTAAAGCTCTCTCTGGCCTCTTTGCCATCAGTAAGAATCCTCTCCATCAGAGGGCCGCCCATTCCTGCAATCACAAGAGTGTCACCCTCCCCCGGTTTCAAAGCCTCAAGTCCATCGGAAAGTCTGGTTTCTATGTACGCATTCAGTCCATACTGCGAAATATGCTCCTGCGCTCTTGACAATGGTCCTTTTCTTACGTCCATTGCAATCGCTTTCGGAATTTTTCCATCCAGATAAAGAGCTACAGGCAGATATCCATGATCGCATCCCACATCTACGAGTCTGTTTCCCCTGGTCACCAGGCCTGCTATCGCAGACAAACGTAATGAAAGCTGCATAACAGGCTCCTTAGTCCAGATAATCTTTCAGCTTGCGGCTGCGGCTCGGATGACGAAGCTTACGGAGAGCCTTTGCCTCAATCTGACGGATACGTTCTCTTGTTACATTAAATTCCTTACCAACTTCCTCCAGTGTTCTGGCACGTCCGTCATCCAGGCCGAAACGCAGACGTAATACTTTCTGCTCTCTGTCTGTCAGTGTGCTCAGTACTTCTACCAGCTGCTCTTTCAGAAGTGTAAATGCTGCTGCATCTGCCGGTACCGGCACATTATCATCCTGAATGAAATCTCCAAGATGGCTGTCCTCTTCCTCACCGATAGGTGTCTCCAGAGATACCGGCTCCTGAGAAATTTTCAGAATCTCACGTACACGTTCTACAGACATGTCCATCTCTGCCGCGATCTCTTCTGGCGTAGGTTCACGTCCAAGCTCCTGCAGTAACTGACGGGAAACGCGGATCAGCTTGTTGATTGTCTCAACCATATGCACCGGAATACGGATAGTACGTGCCTGGTCTGCAATCGCTCTTGTGATTGCCTGACGGATCCACCATGTCGCATAGGTACTGAATTTATAACCTTTACGATAATCAAATTTCTCAACCGCTTTGATAAGACCAAGGTTTCCTTCCTGGATCAGGTCAAGGAAAAGCATTCCACGTCCTACATATCTCTTCGCAATGCTGACAACAAGACGAAGGTTTGCCTCTGCCAGACGTTTCTTGGCAGCTTCATCACCCTTCTCCATTCTCTTGGCAAGTTCAATCTCTTCCTCAGCAGAAAGAAGCGGAACTTTACCGATTTCTTTCAGATACATACGAACCGGATCTTCAATGCTTACACCTTCCGGAACAGAAAGATCGATCTTATCAAGCTCAATCTCTTCCTCATCCAGTTTATCGATGTCTGCATCGTCATCATCCAGAATCATATCATCTGCGTTGCCATCTGTAATTCTAAGCACATCCACTCCACTGGCTTCAAGAAAGTCAAATACTTTCTCCATCTGTTCAACTCCCAGTGGCTGGTCTTTAAAGAAGTCATTGATCTCCTGGTATTCCAGTACATTCTTTTTCTTCTTGGCAAGCTCCAGAAGTTCTACCAGTTTTTCACTGAATTTACCCATATTCATTTCCATATGTGCTCTATACCTCCATATAGTGTTTATATTTTATCCTTATTCGAAAGAAATATGCAGCTGCTGCCGTTTTCTTCCGAGATCTTCCAATTCTTTCTTTGCTTTTACAAGTTCCTGCAGTCCCTGGATATCTGTCGGATCCCAGGTTCTGTTTCTCTCCTTAAGACTCTCGTCCTTAATTCTGAGTACAGCATCCGAAAAAGCCCGGTTCTGTTCCTCAGGAGTCTCCAGATGGATTGTCGCATTAAAAAGGGAAGAAACTTCTCTCTGCTCTTCGCTGTCAATAAAAGCATTCATCAGTCTGGCCGGATTCACATCTCCGTCCTTATGCTGCTGATAGAGCATCTCTGCCACCTGTCTGTATAGCGGAACCACGAAATCCGAAGGCTGGATATATTTCTCAACCGTATCGAAAATGCCTGGATAAGTTACCAGCCAGGTAAGCATCAGCTTCTGTGCTTTCTCCGCTGCGCTCTCCTTCTTCTTTGACTGTACTGTACCTACAGGCTTCGGCTGGATCCTCTGTTCTGCCGGAGTCCCTTTCATAGCAAGGGCACCAACTCTCTTTTTCAGATCCTCCACACTGATTCCGCTGCTTCTGTAATCTTTCACAATTGCTTCTATATAAAGATTTCTCTCCAGTTCATCTGAAAGTTCCAGCAACATCTGCGCACACCGTTCAAAGAAACGGTTCTGTCCCTGCGGTTCCTCCATTGGGAACTCCCTCTCTGCCATATGAACGCGGAACATAAAGCTGTCCATAGCCTGTTCCAGACGTTTCTCAAACTCCTCAGCTCCAAGTGCCTTGATAAATTCATCCGGATCCTTGTGCGGCCTGAGATTCACCACCCTGGAAGAAACGCCGGCCTCCCGAAGAATCGGAATCGCACGAAGTGCAGCCCTCACACCCGCATCGTCACTGTCATATAACAGTAAAACCTCCTGTGTATAACGCTTGATCAGGCTTGCATGTCCTGAAGTAAGCGCCGTTCCCAGAGACGCCACTGCATTCGTAAATCCTGCCTGATGCATGGATATGACATCCATATATCCCTCACACAGAATCAGATAATTCTTTCTCGTTGTTCTCGCAACATTCAGGCCATACAAGTTCCGGCTCTTGTCGAAAATCGTTGTTTCCGGTGAATTCAGGTATTTCGGCTTCCCGTCACCCATCACGCGGCCCCCGAATCCGATCACACGATTATTTACATCCATAATTGGAAAAATAACCCTGTTCCAGAACTTATCGTACATTCCCCGGCGTTCATCCACATTGAAAAGTCCTGAATCTCTCAGAAGCTCATCACTGTAATTCTTTGATTTCAGATATTTATACAGATCATCACTGTATTTGTCCGAATATCCCAATCCAAACTTCTTGATGGTTTCCTCACTCAGTCCTCTTCCTGTCAGATAATCATGTGCCTGTTTTCCATTCTCGCGGCGCAGCTGATAATAGAAATAGCCCGCCGCAAGTTTATTGATTTCAAGAAGAGCAGCCCGCCGTTCTGCCTTTCTCTTTGCTTCTCCGGAATACTCAATCTTCGGAAGCTGCACCCCCGCCCTGTCTGCCAGATGCTGTAATGCCTCTCCAAAGCTGTAATTCTCATATTCCATCACAAAATTAAAAACATTCCCGCCTGCTCCGCATCCAAAGCAGTAATACATCTGCTTCGCCGGTGTCACCGAAAAAGAGGGCGTTTTCTCATTATGAAACGGGCAAAGCCCGAAATAAGTGCTTCCTCTTTTGTTCAGCTTCACATACTGGGACACAACATCTACAATATCATTCTTCATTCTGACTTCTTCAATGATATCGTCTGAATAACGCATGCTTCGTCCTCCTTCTTAATAGATTAATAGACTTCCCATGCTTTTGGTATGTAAATCTCCCGGAATTTCTCCATAGAATACTGATCTGTCATTCCTGAAAGATAGTCACATACTACCTGTTCCTTCTTCTCTCCGCGCATGATCAGTTCCCTGTACTCTGTCGACATTGCTTCCGGGTGTTCAGCATAATATTCATATAACTCTGTCAGCATCTTTACTACTTTCGATTCCTCTTTATGGGCTACCGGGTTCTCATACACATTTCGAAACATGATTGCCCTCAGATCCATCATTGCATCATAGATCTCCGCTGACATTTTTATGGTATCCTGCTCCAGACTGTTCTCTATAATATCATGTACAAATGTATTTAACCGCTCCCTGGTCGTATATCCAAGAAGCATACGCAACGTAACCGGGATGTCATCCTCCGTAATAATCCCTGCTCTCTGAGCATCATCCATATCATGATGAATATATGCGATCTTGTCTGAAAGTCTTACCACCTGGCCTTCGAGAGTTGACGGACTTCCACTGGTTCTGTGATTCAGGATGCCATCCCGGACCTCCCAGGTAAGATTCAACCCTTCGCCGTTCTTCTCAAGTACCTGTGCAACCCTGACGCTCTGTTTATAGTGGGCAAAGCCATCCGGGTTTACTGCATTGAGAGCTCTCTCTCCTGCATGTCCAAAAGGAGTGTGTCCAAGGTCATGCCCAAGTGCGATTGCCTCCACAAGATCTTCATTCAGCCTTAAAGCCTTAGCGATAGTTCTGGCTATCTGTGATACCTCAAGAGTATGTGTCAGTCTGGTTCTGTAATGGTCACCCTGAGGTGCCAGAAAAACCTGTGTCTTATCCTTCATCCTGCGAAATGCCTTGCTATGAAGGATCCTGTCTCTGTCTCTCTGATAGACGGTTCGTACATCGCATTCTTCCTCCTGCCTCTCTCTGCCCTTAGAATAAAGGCTGAATGAGGCATAAGGGTTTAGCATCTTTAGTTCTCTCTGTTCCATGCTTTCCCTGATATTCATAAGCGATACCTCCACAAGCTGACAAAATACCTCTTATTAATTATATTCTACATAAAATTTCAAATTCCTCTTTTTTTCAAAAAAAATTTGAAATTTTTTATATTTTTTTCAAAAAGTTGTTGACATTGTCTTTTGCATCTGGTATAGTATCACTTGTCGCGAGGGAGAGCACAAAAGAATCCCAAAGAAATGCGATATGCGGAAGTGTCGGAACTGGCAGACGAGCAAGACTAAGGATCTTGTGAGCATTGCGCTCGTGTGGGTTCAAGTCCCATCTTCCGCATTAAAGAATGAGGAACTATGAGAAGTCATGGCGCCTTATTTTTTTGTTTTTATTTTAGATATATAATAACCTCAACCTTGACACTGATTTTTAATGAATCCCGACATACAGATAAAAACTCTGGCGAATGAGCTTCTCACTGATCTCATAGCACGCCTGTCCGTAGTCTTTACATAGTATTCTCAATAAATAGCAGCAATAATACTCTCTATAAATACAGATAAAATAATGACCGGTTATATCACCTTATGATATAGCCGGTCATTATTTTATCTGTTCATATTCATCACAGTTCTGCAATTCTGCTGACTGCCACATAAATTTCCTGTATTTTGTACCAGGTCAGATAATCAACAATTCCCGTCTGTCCCAGGCCAAAAATCCCCTGAAAAACTCTGACAGCATTTTTTGTCTCATCTCCGTATATTCCATCCACAGTCACAGTTGGCACTGCCGGATATGCCCCGGCGATTGTATTTAACTGCTCCTGAATCTGACTTACTTTACTTCCTGTTGCACCAATATCAAGATCATATCCCGGCCATGATGCCGGAATCCCTGATACCGCTTCTGCCACATTAATGTACATATCATTTCCGTAAAAAGCCCGAAGAATCTCAATCGCAGAATATCCCTGATCACCCAATGTTTTACTGCCCCATTGCGTCATCCATCCCCTGTTTCTGCACTGCACCTGCTTTCCATCACAGTACTGTGTCAGAATCGGCTGGCGCACATTCGGTCTGGACAGATAATTCTCAAATAATTCATCTACAATGCGGTCGATACTGTCAAAAATATTTCTGCCATAGATCCATTTATGGTCATATGCAGTGGAAGAAGTTATGGTAAAATCATATCCTTTATTCCGGTACCACTCAGTATAAACTCTGTTTAACGTAAACGACATAATCGCCAGGACATTTGCCCGGATCGTATCGTCCGGCCAGGTGGCATAGATTTCGCTGCTGGCTACGTTTTTGATATAATCTCTGTAACGCACATAATAATTCTCTGCCGAAGAATCACTTACCGGGCCATCATGTACTACGATATATTCTGGAATAACAACCTTGCTCAGCACGATCTCTCCCGTCTCATTCACTGGCTTAATCTCAGATTCTTCTATTTTAGGTGGATATTTATAAAACAATGTGTGTGGCGGAATCACCACCCGCTGGTAGCTTTCTCCCTGTTCCATAGCATTTAAAGTTGCCGGCTGTCTGGACAAAACATCCGGCAAAACCTCACTGCCCGCTACTTCTTTGGGTTCAAAACCTTCCGCATCGATCTGCACCGTATATTCTGCATAAGGCTGTTCTTCTACCGGCTCCATACTATATTCCAGCGGCGGTGTTTTTAATTCAAGAACCGGTGTCCGGCCGGAGGAATCTGTCACCACCTCTTCAATGACGCTGTCCGGCGCACCTGTATAAGAGATCCTGACTCTTGCATTCTCTACCGGACGGTTATTCAGCCGGTCCAGCACCACCACCTGATACCGCCCCGTATCCACATTCTCCTTCTGCATATGCATTTCTTTATCAAAAAAAGCCATACAAACATCCTCAACGCATTGCTTCCTTAATAGAATATTCACCGCAGCTATATATGTTACAATTTTTCCTGATGTTTCTTTACTTTCTCATCAAGCTCGTCAAGCTTTCTCATAAGCGGCATCATATACCCGACATTTCTTTTTATTACAGACAATTCCATATTTCCAAATAGTTCCAATGCCGTTATCTCTTAATTCATCTGCATATTTCTTCTGATCTATCTGAGTGATTGCTTTCCTACATTCTATATCTCCTGTATCATTTTCAGAATACTTTACTTCAATAACAATTCCCACATCCGAATCGTCAATTCTAATTAGAATATCACTGAATCCATCTCCTGCTTCCTTATTTGAATTCACTCTCCAACCCGATTTAAATCCCAAAATTCCAAGTAGAATTCCATAGTAAAAGTTTTCTTTTGTTGCTTTTTTTACAAATGTATCGCGCACACTGATTGTCTTTTTCATATAGTCTGTAAATATAGATTCCACTGTTACTCTTTGTGTCTCCATCATAACATGACCGTATCTGTTTTACTTCATTTACTTTATTTGAATGTTTTCTCAAATTCCATAATTTCCTTACGACACATTTTTGCCGCTTCATTACACATTTCCACATCATCACGGTCAATCTCTATACTGTCATCACCTGGATATCTGGTTGAGAAATAAAATCCATCTATCATTCTCATATATGTTTGTGTACTCTTAGAAAACTCCAAATTCATATTTTC